>CAZEAO010000001.1:0-38513 GCA_964510245.1 uncultured Piscirickettsiaceae bacterium
CACGAGTGCCCACACAAGTTGCTTGATAAATTGTTAAAGAACTACCACTCAAAAAGATTGTTTTGTGCGGTGAAAGCGAGAAATTATACATGCTCAAATCCTAGCGTCAAGCTATATTTCTATTTTTTAGAAAATAAAGTTTAAAGGTCAAAAACCATCAAGTAAATCTTACAAAAAATAGTGATTTAAATCAACAATATAGGGAAGAAGCGAGGAGTGCAATAACTTCCTAATTTTTTCTCTCGAAACCCACTATTATACTCTATTTGCCAATGCAAAAAGAAGAGAAGATTTCACCCAAAAGATCATCCGATGAAAATTCACCTGTTATTTGACCAAGTTTTATGCCTGCCTGACGAAGATCTTCAGCAACCAGCTCACTGCTACCCTCATTTAATTGGTTGATAGCACTGCTAATTAAATGAAGTGTTTCCTCAATTGCATCAATGTGTCTTTTTCGAGCTATAAATACTCCTTCAATGTTTGAATTTAAGCCTGCAAAATCAGAGAGCACATCTCGAACTAAATCGATGCCTTCTCCATTTTTTGCAGAAACTGCAATCTCCATAACATTGTTATTTTTTTGAACTGATGTTTTATGATTAACTAGGTCAATTTTATTTCTAATTATTATTTTGGGTTTATTTTTAACTGAATCAGGCAAAATCGATAAATCTGCACTTGAATCACTCGTATCATAAACAAGCAATACAACATCAGCATTACTGATTTCGTTGTGTGCCCTTCTTATACCCTCTTGCTCAATAACGTTATCACTATTATGTAGACCAGCAGTATCTATTATATGGATAGGCATTCCATCAACATGGATAGTCTCTTTTAAAACATCTCTTGTTGTACCTGCAATATCAGTCACAATTGCACTGGACTGTTGTGTTAACGCATTAAGCAAACTTGACTTGCCTGCATTCGGCTTGCCTGCAATTACCACATGTATACCATCTCTTAGAATGGCGCCTTGGTTTGCGGTTTCAAGAATATTTAAAAGCGACTTTTTTAGATTATGAAGTTTATTTGATATTTCATGAGACTCCAAAAAATCAATCTCTTCGTCAGAAAAATCAATAGTAGCCTCAACAAAAACTCTTAATGAAATTAATTCAGAGAGTATTTGATTAATTTTTTTTGAAAACTCACCAGTCAAGGATCTAACTGCACTTAAAGCTGACTCCTCTGAGTTTGATTGAATCAAATCTTGAACGGCCTCTGCCTGAACCAAATCCATTTTACCATTCAAGAATGCTCTTTTTGTAAACTCTCCAGGCTCGGCAAGACGAATATCATTAGTTGTGATTGTTTCTATAAGTTTTCTTAGAACGCTGATGCCTCCATGACCTTGAAACTCGACAACATTCTCCCCAGTATAGGAGTTTGGGCTAGGAAAAAAAATGGCCACACCTTTGTCAATAACATTGTTGTCATGGTCAAAAAAAGCTCCGTAATATGCATATCTAGAATTTAATTTCTGATGAAGAATTTTTTCAGAAATAGTCTGAGCAAGAGGGCCTGATACTCTAACTATGCCAACACCGCTTTGACCTAATGCTGTGGCAAGGGCACAGATTGTTTCTACTTTATGAGTCACTTGAAAAGTATTCTTCTAAAAATTGATCAAAACTTACTTTGTCGCCAGATTCTATTTCCAGTTGCTTTTCATTTGAGCTGATTTTTTGTTTTTCGAGCTCTGAAAAGTATCCATCACTTATTTCCATATCTCTATAGAGTTTTTGGTATTGTCTGCTGAACTGGTCTGTATACTCAAAAAACCCTTTTTCTTGATGTTTCATCTCGTTTAGAATTTCAGCTGATGGCGTGAGATCGGAATCATTAATCCTGTGAGAAATTTTGTTGATAGAGTCCTGATGGCTCTCACTTAAAAGAACTGAACATTCATTAATTCTTTTTAGTATGCTTTCACCCCAACTCTTCAACTTTATCTCTTGTCCTTGGCGTTTTAGTCTTAATCCTGGCTCTCTTCCTCTATGAGCAACTAAATTAGCATTGATATCTATTTCATTTATCTCAGAGGTTGAAACTGCTGGTGAATCTTCAAGCAAACAAAACAACATAAATGATTCAAGAAATTTAACTTGAGCTTCGTCAATGCCATCCTTTATCAAAGGATTAACATCTAGCGATCTCAATTCAATATAACCAACACCTCCATTTAAAAGAGCACCTAACGGTCTATCGCTGCCATTGATTATTGGTTTTGGCCTTACTGAAGAATAGTACTCATTTGCAATCTGAAGGATATTGGTATTGAGTTGTAGATACTCTCCATCTTTTTTAATTCCAACGGCTTCAAAATCCTCACTCACGGTTTGCATTGCAGCCCTTAAGCTATATATATAGTGTCTCAAACTATTGTAGTTAGCTTTGACTCCTTTCTTATCCTCTTGGGAGTTTTGATAACCAATATCTCCCATTCTCAAAGAAGTTGCATAAGGAAGATACAAAGTATTATCGTCAAACTCTTCTAAGTTATGGTCGTGGTAATCCTGTAAAAAAGATTTACAGACTGTGGCTGATGCCCCAAATAAATAGGTAATTAGCCATCCATATCTCAAAACATTTCGAGTTAAGCCCATATAGTGATGACTAATAAATCGTTTCGTGTCTACTTTGCTTTTTGGCGCTATCACTTGACGATAGGACTCCCAAAACTCCAACGAAAATGAATAATTAAAATGTATTCCTGCGATAGCTTGCATAACACTTCCATATCGATTTGCAAGCCCGCGACGATAAACGGTCTTCATTTTTCCGAGATTTGACTCACCATAATAAGCAATTGGAATATTGGTTTTGCCTCTTAAGATGCAGGGCATACTGGCAGGCCAGAAACGCTCACCATTTGGTAAGTGATGATTAATATAGTGGTTAATTTTAGATAACTCTTCTACCACTTTAGTGGCGCCTTTAGTTGGGCGCGTTACTATCTCAACCAGAGCCTCACTAAAGTCAGTAGTAATTTCTGGATGGGTCAATGCCGAACCAAAACTTTCTGGATGCGGCGTTTGGGCAATACTGCCATCTTTAGCAACACGTAAACCCTCTTTTTCTATTCCAATTAGATTTTCACCTAAACTGTCTTTAGAGAAATACAGTGAATTAATTTTTTCTTGAAGACTCACTCTCTTATCTCAAATATTAAATCACTTATTTTACCTCGGTCTCATCATAACGTAGATAATACAAGGATATCCATAGAATGAATAATGTTTATATTAGTCCAACAAAAATGTCATGATTGAAGTTGTAGTTGGAGTTATTCGCAATAACTCCAAGGAAATATTTATTACCAAGCGCATGAAAAATCAATTTATGTCAGGCTATTGGGAGCTTCCTGGAGGAAAAGTAGAAAATGGCGAAAAACACTCTAGTGCTATTGAGAGAGAACTATATGAAGAGATAGGAATTAAAATTGAAAAGTACAGTCTTTTTCAAACAATACAGCAGCAATATCCCGGCAAGACAATCAATCTATCAGTCTATGTAATTGAAAAATATTCTGGCACTCCGGTTGGCAAAGAAGGACAAGATTATTTATGGAGTAGCATTGATAAGCTTGAAAAATATAAACTTCTGCCTACAATGTGGAAAATTTTCAAAAGGCTCTCTCTACCTACTTGCTACTGGATTACTCCTGACAACCATAAATCTAATTCCGTTCTTGAGCAATGCAATCAACGCATTGTTGAGGGTCTGAAAATAATACAACTCAGAAGTAAATCTCAACTCAAAGAGGCTTATATTGAAAAATTTTATAAATTATGTCAACTCAACCAATCAAAGCTTATCTTGAATATGCCGCATATTTCATTTGATGAGCCTTGCGATGGCTGGCATCTCACTAGTAATAAATTAATGAGCTCATCAAAGAAACAATTTCCTGATGATAAGCTTATTGGTGCCTCAGCACATAACATGGAAGAAGTTATGCAAGCGGAAAAAATATTGGCAGATTATGTCAGCCTATCACCAATCAATAAAACGCTCTCTCATCCTGAAACTAAGCCCCTAGGATGGGAAAGAGTTTCTCAGATTATCAGTCAATGCCAGATACCTGTTTATTTGCTTGGAGGAATGGAAAAAGACTTTATGGAAAAAGCTTTAATTATAGGTGCTCAGGGTATTGCAGGAATTAGAGGGCTTTAAAGTGGAGATCCTGTGATTTCGAGATATTTATCTTGAATATCTCGTTTACTCATTTGTACTAAACCGTCAGACCCTCCTTGACAAAGCAAGGTGTCATTAACGAAAATCTGCGGAACCGTCCTAAAACCTGATTTCACAAAAAAATCAAGTGCGTCACTATCTTCCTGAATATTTAGTGTTTCATATTCGATGTCGAGATTGTCTAGATAATTCTTCGCAATAGTGCAATAGAAACAGGAATGCGACGTATATACTTTAATCATTTCATTTAATATCAAGGTTAATTATTTAACTCTAATGATAATGGTAAGATCATAAAAGATGTTTTTAAAACTATGAAAATATTGTGGCTTTAACCCCTCAAATACACCCAAGATGAATCACTAGATAAACCTTTGTCAAAACGATAACCTTCATCTGAAAAATCTTTTAAAGACTCTGGATCTTCTACTCTGTTCCTGATAATGTAATTGACCATTAACCCTCTGGCTCTTTTTGCATAAATTCCTATAACCTTATAAGTTTCACCCTTTTTTTCTTTGAAAACGATATCTAGGATATTCGCGTTGAGTGTTTTTTTGTCTACCGCCTTAAAATACTCATTGGAGGCAAGATTAATAATTAAATCAGATTCATCTTCATTGAGAACGCTACTTATTTCAGAGCCCCAATAATCATAAAGGTCTCTTCCATTCGAATTGCTGAGTTTTGTGCCCATTTCTAGACGATAAGGTTGTATTAAATCAAGTGGCCTAACAACTCCATAAAGACCGGAAATCATTCTGACTTTGCTTTGAGCAAATTCTAAGTCTTCACTTGATAATTCTGGTGCATTAATACCATTATAAACATCACCCTTGAATGCAAGAATTGCCTGTTTTGCATTGTCAAGTGTGAATGGCATTTTAAACTTCTGAAATCGATCAAAATTCAACTCAGATAATTTTTCACTCAGCGACATCAATTTGGAAATTTGCGATTTGCTTTTATTTTTGAGAATTCCAATGAGCTCATTTGAGCTTTCTAATTGCCTAGCTTGGGAAAAAATATCAACATTGCAATGAGAAAAATCTTGTGTTTTTGAAGGTGAAATTATTGCCAACATATGACTACAAAAATGAAAATAATTCTACCTTAAAATCCCTTTCATAACAATAGATATGGGATAATTTGGGCTTTAATAAATTAAAAAAATAAGGTATACTACTCGGTTCTTCGGTATTCGTTGTACACTCAAATATTTATGAAAAAAAAGCAATTACAATTGCCAAAAGCGCGTGGGCTCTACGACCCAAATAACGAGAAAGAAAACTGTGGGGTTGGCTTTATTGCAAACCTAAAATGTAGCTCTTCTCATCAAATTACCCAAGATGCACTCGAGATGCTATCGAGAATGGACCATCGTGGTGCCTGTGGATGTGAAGCTAACACAGGTGATGGAGCCGGAATTCTGACCGACATTCCTCATGATTTTTTTTCAGAGGAAATTAAAAAACTTTTTGGAGTCAAAGTCTCAGCTGGTAATTATGGTGTCGGTAATGTTTTCTTGCCACAAGACTCAAAAGAAAGAGATTACTGTGTATCAGTGATTAATAAAAAAATCAAAGAAGAGGGTCAATCTCTAATTGGCTGGAGAGATGTTCCAGTTGACTCAATTAAAGCAGATGTTGGTGACACAGCGCGCGAATCACAACCTGTAATCAAGCAGCTCATCATTGAAAATTCTAGCAATTTAGAGCAGGATGCTTTTGAATCCATGCTCTATGTTATACGTAAAAATATTTCTAAAATAATCCGAACAGATGAGTCCCTTTCTCAATCCTTAATGTTCTATGTCTGTAGTCTATCGACACGAGTAATCATTTACAAAGGTATGTTAATGGGATCTCAATTATTAGACTTCTATAGTGATCTTAGTAATAAGAAATTCAGCACCTATTTGGCAATGGTGCACTCTCGCTTCTCAACAAATACATTTCCATCCTGGGACAGAGCACAGCCCTGTCGTTTTATGGCTCACAATGGAGAAATCAATACTCGACAAGGAAACTATAACTGGATGAGAGCTCGAGAGGGAGTTTTAGAAAGTGATGTGTTTGGTGACAATCTATCTAAAACACTCCCGGTCATTGAAACAGAAGTGTCCGACTCTGGAAGTTTTGATAATGTTCTAGAGTTTTTGTTAATGAACGGAAGATCTCTTCAGGAGGCTGTTTTGATGATGGTACCTGAAGCTTGGCAAAATGATACAGAGATGAGCTCCAAGAAAAAGGCATTTTATGAGTACTTTTCAAATGTAATGGAGCCTTGGGATGGACCGGCATCAATTGCCTTTACGGATGGACGTTACATTGGAGCTGTTCTTGATAGAAATGGACTTAGACCATCTCGTTACTATTTAACACATGACGATAAAGTGATTATGGCATCAGAGGTTGGAGTAGTAGATGTTGCAACAAACAATGTAAAAACGAAAGGCAGACTTAGACCTGGAAAAATGTTCCTAGTTGACTTTAAAAAAGGCAAATTGATTGATGATAACGAGATTAAAAATAGCTTTGCCACAAAAAACCCATATGGTGATTGGCTAAATAATCAAAAAATTTCTTTGAAAGAAATTAGTGCAGCTAGCGACTCAAAGGGCTTCTATCCGGATACATTGATAAACCGACTCAAGGCATTTGGTTACAGCACTGAAACTCTTCAGTTTATGTTGCTACCTTTGGTTAGTGAACTTAGAGACCCTGTAGGTTCAATGGGAAATGACTCTGCCCTTGCTTGCCTGTCTGATCATTCACGAATTATTTATGATTACTTCAAGCAACTCTTTGCTCAAGTCACAAACCCTGCAATCGACTCGATTAGGGAAGAAGTTGTCATGTCGTTAAGCTGTTCAATTGGACCGGAAGGTAATCTATTAATTGACAAAGAGGAGAATGCTCACAGATTAGTGATTGACCATCCTATACTAACCAATCAAGAAATGGCTACGCTCGACCAATTCGACCATAGGAGCTGGACAAGCAAGACAATAGATATTACATATGAAACTAATGGCAATCATAATCTTATTGATATGCTTGACTCAATATGTGAACAAAGCACTAAAGCGATTAATGATGGTCATAGCCTTGTCATTTTGTCGGACAGGAAATTAAACTCTACTAGAAATGCAGTCAGCTCGCTTCTTGCATCCTCTGCAGTTCATAGACATCTAGTAGCAAAGCATATGCGTACACAAGTAGGCATCATAGTCGAAACTGGGGAAGCAAGAGAGGTTCATCATTTTTGTCTCTTAACTGGTTTTGGCGCAGACGCTGTCAATCCATATTTAGCATTTGAGGCTTTATGGCAAGCAAGAAGAGATAAATTAATTAATTTAGATGACGATGACGCTGTTGTTAGTGCATATCGAAAAGGAATTGCCAAAGGCATGCTGAAAGTTATGGCAAAAATGGGTATTTCAACTCTGGCGTCTTACAAAGGGGCTCAAATTTTTGAGGCTGTTGGTCTTTCAGATGAGGTAATGAATAAATGCTTTTTTGAAACCGCTAGTCGAATCAGCGGAGTTGGTTTTGATGTCATCCAAAAAGAGTCTGAAGATCAACACAAAAAAGCATTTTTAACCAACTCATTAGACAACCTTGGTCATTATCACTGGAGAAGTGGTGGTGAGAAGCATATGTGGGAGCCGCAAACTATTACTTCTTTGCAGCAAGCGGCTAGAGGCAATGATCAAAAAGCATATTTGGAATTTTCTAAAAAGTCTAACGAGGAAGGAACAAGAAATTGTACACTTCGTGGCCTTATGTCTTTCAAAAACGGAGCCCCAATTGATATTGAAGCAGTCGAACCTGCTAAAGAAATAGTCAAAAGATTTGCTACGGGAGCAATGAGTTTTGGATCTATCTCAGCGGAATCTCATGAGTCACTTGCAATAGCAATGAATCGTATAGGCGGGAAATCCAATACTGGTGAGGGTGGCGAAGACTCAAAGCGCTGGACTCCAGATGATAATGGTGATTCAAGACGAAGTGCAATAAAGCAGGTAGCTTCAGGTCGATTTGGTGTTACGATTGATTATCTTAATAATGCTGATGAGCTCCAAATAAAAGTATCTCAAGGAGCTAAACCGGGAGAAGGTGGAGAGCTTCCAGGCGGCAAAGTTGATGAAGGCATTGCAAAAATTCGTTGCTCAACAGCAGGGGTTGGACTCATTAGTCCTCCACCTCATCATGACATATATTCTATTGAAGACCTCTCTCAGCTTATTTTTGATCTTAAACGCTCAAATCCTGAAGCTCGTATCAGTGTCAAACTTGTATCCGAGGTTGGTGTTGGCACAGTTGCTGCAGGTGTTACCAAAGCAAAATCTGACCATATAGTTATTGCTGGGCATGATGGAGGAACGGGAGCCTCTCCACTAACCTCAATTAAACACGCCGGACTACCCTGGGAGCTTGGGGTGGCTGAAACTCATCAAACTCTTGTGATGAATGACCTTCGCTCAAGAGTTGTAATTCAAACTGATGGGCAACTTAAAACAGGAAGAGATGTTGCAATTGCTGCTTTATTAGGCGCCGAAGAATTTGGCTTTTCTACAGCGCCGCTCATTACTCTTGGGTGCATTATGATGCGCAAATGCCACTTGAATACTTGCCCTGTTGGCATTGCCACTCAAGATAAAGTGTTACGTAAAAAATTTACTGGCAGGCCTGAGCATGTCGTTAATTATTTGTTTATGGTTGCTGAAGAATTAAGAAACATTATGGCTGAACTTGGCTTTTCTAAATTAACCGATATGGTAGGAAGAGTTGATATGCTTGAAATGAATAAAGCGATTAACCACTGGAAGCAAGACTCTATTGACCTGAGCGCAATATTAACTCCTGCTGAAAATCTATATAGAGATGCTGGAACCTATCAAAGCATTAAGCAAGATCACCAACTTGAAGAACAGCTTGATCTTGATTTAATTGAAAAATCCAAAGAAGCGATTGAAAAAAATAGAAGAGTTAAATTTGACTCGCGCATATCTAATGTAGATAGGGCTGTTGGAGCAATGCTATCCTCTTACGTTGTCAAGTCAAGAAATGGTAATAATCTCCAGGATGGTTCGATTCATATTAATTTTACGGGCTCTGCGGGGCAATCTCTTGGAGCCTTTCTAGCTCAAGGAATCACACTCTCTGTTGAAGGGGATGCGAACGACTATGTTGGTAAAGGGCTCTCGGGTGGCCGTGTTATTGTCTACCCTCCAAAGGATTCGACCTATTCCTCTGAAAATGAAATCATTGCCGGAAATGTTTGTGGCTATGGGGCAACCGGAGGCGAGTTATATCTTTCAGGTCAAGTTGCTGAGCGCTTCTGTGTTCGAAATTCTGGCTTAATTGCTGTTGTAGAAGGAATTGGTGATCACGGATGTGAATATATGACTGGTGGAAGAGCTGTCATTCTGGGTGAAGTGGGCCGAAACTTTGGCGCAGGAATGAGTGGTGGTATTGCCTATGTGTACAACCCTAATCAAACACTCAAGGAAAGAGCAAATGCTGCAATGATTGATTTTGACCCAATGGACAAGGAGTCACTCGCTGAACTTTATGAGCTTACAAATAAACATTACCGATATACAGGCTCACAAATTGCTAAGCGGATCATTGACAACTGGGATGAAGAAATAGTGAATTTTGTTAAGATTATGCCAAAGGCTTTAAAAGCAGTTCTTGCTGCTCGCGACAAGAAACACCTCAAAGCTATTTAAATTGGTATAGCGTCGATTACATCGGCGCTAGTTTCCAGGACGCTATTAACCCCATCTCCAACGACAGGTATCACAGAAACCAGTGCACCAGTTATCCTCATGGGAACAGTAACCACCTTGGTAAAAACACAACTAGATAAACATACAGGCACTAGACTTAATGCTATTAGCCTTTTCATGGAACCCTATCTAAAACAATAAATTGATATGAATAGGGATTTGAAGCGTCCTTCTGATGAAATTCACAGCTCACTTGATGCCAACTTAATTGATTATATTTTGGAAAATATATATCCCCTTCAAATTCTCCATCAATCTTCGTGATGTACAGTCGATCAACTTGAGGAAGAACCTGTTCGCAAAGGCTCGCACCACCAATCACCATAACCTCGCTCTCATCCTTTGTAATATCAATCGCCCTTTCAAGACTCGAAACAACTTCACAACTAGGTATTGAAATTTTTGGATTGCGAGTTATCACTATATTTCTACGATTTGGCAAGGGTCTTCCAATAGACTCATAAGTTTTTCTGCCCATCAAAATAGACTTTCCAGTAGTGATTTTTTTAAAATAATCCAGGTCGGCTGGTAGATGCCATGGGAGTTGATTGTTTCTACCAATCAGGCGATTGTTGTCCATTGCCACTACAATTGATAAGCGCATTAATTCTGCCTGATTGAAGTAAAATATTAGAATATTTTACAATTATTAATACGTCAGTGTCACTCATTCTAGCTTCATCATCGCCATATAGAAAAGCAATTCTTGATAAGCTAGGACTCGAATTTAAAGTTGTCGCTCCAGAAATAAATGAAACAAGAAAAGCAAATGAATCGCCCATTGATTTGGTTACTCGCCTGTCAAAAGAAAAAGCTTTGGCTATCTCAAATTCTCACTCTGGTCTCATTATCGCCTCAGATCAAGTTGCCACTTTGAATACTGGTGAAAGTGCAAATGATGTCATTCTTAGTAAACCGGGAAGCCATGAAAATGCCTACAAGCAACTTAAGCAAAGCTCTGGAAAAACAGTAAACTTTCTTACAGGGCTAGTTTTATTGAACACCAAGACTCTCAACACTCAGCTTCATGTAGAAAATTTCAAAGTTACATTTAAGTCACTATCAGACGAACAAATATTAAAGTATTTATCTAAGGAGGATGTCCTTAACTGTGCTGGCAGCTTCAAATCAGAAGGCTTAGGAATTGCACTGTTTAGCCAAATGGAAGGGAATGACCCTAACAGCCTTATTGGTTTGCCAATTATCCATTTAATCGATATGCTTGCTAAGGAAGATGTACATATCCTATGAGCATAATTTATTCCGGAGAATCCAAGTCAATTTCTTCTGACTTAAAAAAGAATTATTGGGGCTCATTATTTGGCTCCTCTGAAGCTCTTGCTCTTGTAGAATTTGCGGAGTCAAATCAAGGCGTTATTTTATATGTTGCAAGAGACATAAAACATTTTGATGAAATTAATAAATCACTTTCCTTTTTTCAACAATCCATAGAAATTCTGAATTTTGCTAGTTGGGAAATCTTAGCCTTTGATCACTTTTCTCCTCACCCAGACATCGTATCTTCAAGACTAAATACACTTGCAAAATTATCGTCAATTAATAATGCAATTGTTGTTACTACGATTGAAGCATTGTCACAAAAACTATGCCCAAAAGAATTTATAAGTAAGTATAGCCTGAACCTTCAAACTGGCCAGAATCTTGAGATTGATTCATTTATTGATAACCTAGTCAGAATAGGCTATCGAAGAGTAACCACTGTAATGGAACAAGGTGAGTTTTCATTAAAGGGTGCACTAATTGACATGTACCCTATGGGCGCAAAAAATCCATACAGAATTGATCTTTTTGATAACGAAATTGATTCAATTCGATCCTTCAATGCCTCTTCACAAAGGTCTATCGAAGTTATTCAAGAGATAAATCTTTTGCCAGCAAGAGAGTTTGCTACTGACAAAGCTAGTACTGATCTTTTTGAAAAAAACTATTTATCTGAATTTGGAAATACTGACGGATTTATTTTCACTGAAGTGAATGAAGGTCGTTTCCCTGGAGGAATAGAGTTCTACCTGCCGTTATTTTTTGACAGAACAGATACATTATTTGACTACATTCCAGATGATTCTGTAATCGTCTATCAGAAAGGAATAGTTGAGACAATTGATATTCAAAGTGATGAATTATTAGAGCGCTTTGAATATTGTAAGAATTCACTAGAAAGGCTGCCACTAGCTGTCAACAAAGTCTTTTTAAATGGCAATGAATTTTTTACAGCCTTGAATAAAAAAAAGCAGATACAAATTCAAACATCTAAAACACAAAAGCAAGAAGGTTTAGACTTTAAATCTTCAATTCTTCCAGCTCTTAAGATTGAGCCTGAAGCCAAAAAGTCACTCAAAAAATTACTAAATTTTATAGGGAGCTTTCCTGGAAGAGTTTTAATCGTTTGTGAGTCACAAGGAAGACAAAGCGTCCTGACTGATTTGCTATCTTCCTATGAAATCAGCGCCCAAGATTGTATTGATTGGCCTGACTTTCTCAACAAAGATTCAAAGCTAAGTATTACAAGCGCAAGTTTAAGTGAAGGTGTAATTTTTGAAAATATAGCAATTATTGCTGAAAATAATTTATTTGGACAAAACGCAGTAAAACAACAACGCAGACGTCGAGCAAAGCATAAAGATTTTGACGAAGCAATAAAAAGTCTGATTGAAATTCAGCGGGGTGATCCAGTGGTTCACGAACATTACGGAGTGGGTCGCTACCTTGGTCTAGTTAGTCGAAGTTTTGATGGAAATCAACAAGATTTTCTCTCAGTGGAATATGCCAATAGCTCAAAACTAATGGTTCCAATTACAAGCCTTAACCTAATATCAAGATATACAGGCATGGGTCCAGATAATGCCCCTCTTCATAAATTAGGAAGTCAGCAATGGGCAAAGGCAAAAAGAAAAGCTGCAGAATCTCTCTATGATATTGCTGCTGAGCTACTGGAAATATATGCAAAAAGAGAATCTCAGAAAGGGTTTGCTTACCCTAGCCCTAGTGACTCATATAGCTCTTTTGTCTCAAGTTTTGCATTTGAAGAAACATCCGATCAAATCAAAACTATGAATGATGTATTGTTAGATATGCAATCTGATAAACCAATGGACAGGCTAGTTTGTGGTGACGTAGGTTTTGGTAAAACTGAAATTGCAATGAGAGCTTCTTTTTTGGCAGTAGAATCGGGAAAGCAGGTGGCAATTCTGGTGCCCACAACACTATTATCTAGCCAACACTACCAAACATTTACAGATCGGTTTTCTAAATTTCCAGTTGTTATTAAGTCTTTATCTAGATTTCAAAGCGCTAAGGAACAAAATCAAATCAAGTCTGACTTAAAGCAAGGAAAAATTGACATTGTAGTTGGTACTCACAAGCTTATTCAGGGCGAAATTCACTATCGAAATCTTGGGCTAATCATTATTGATGAGGAGCATCGATTTGGCGTTAAACAGAAAGAGTCATTAAAAAAAATACGTGGCCAAAGTGATATTTTAACTATGACAGCGACTCCAATTCCACGCTCACTAAATATGGCTCTTGGATCTTTACGAGAACTTTCAATTATTGCCTCACCCCCTGCAAAAAGAACCGCCATACAAACTTTTGTTGATGAGTGGGATGATAATACTATCCTAGAGGCATGCTCAAGAGAGCTACATAGAGGTGGACAAATTTTTGTTGTACATAATGATATAGACACCATAGATAATATGGCGGCTTCATTAAAAGATCTGATGCCAAATATAAACATTAGAATCGCTCATGGTCAAATGCCGAGCAAGGAACTTGAGCAAATAATGACCGATTTTTATCATCAGCGTTTTCAGCTCTTAGTTTGTACGACTATTATTGAAACTGGTATTGATATCCCTAGTGCCAATACAATAATTATTAATAATGCACAAAATTTTGGACTTGCTCAACTTCACCAACTGCGTGGAAGAGTTGGACGCTCTCATCACAAAGCATACGCGTATCTTGTGATTAAATCATATCAATCAATTACTTCGAATGCTAGAAAAAGACTTGATGCGATAGCTTCACTTGAAGAGCTGGGTGCTGGATTTATGTTAGCAAATCATGATCTTGAAATCAGAGGCGCTGGCGACCTATTAGGTGAAAATCAAAGTGGAAAAATCTCCGAAATAGGATTTAACCTATACCATGATTTATTGAAACGCACTATTCGTGCCATTAAAAATAATTCTAAACTCGATCTAGAAGATGCATCATTGGAAGAGGTAGAAATTAATCCTGGAATAGCTTGCATAATTCCAGAAACCTATTTACCAGATGTTCATGAACGCTTAATTCTCTATAAAAGGATTGCTAGTGCAGCAAATGAAGTCGAGCTAAAAGAACTGAAGATTGAAATGATAGATCGTTTTGGAATCTTTCCAGATGCTACTCATAATTTATTTGAATCCTCATCTTTAAAAAACTATTGTCAAGAGGTAGGAATTCATAAAATCAATATCTACGATGACAAGGCTGAAGTCACTTTGAATGATAAAAACCTTATTGATACATCAAAAATTATCAACCTTATACAAAAAAAACCTCAACAATTTCAACTTAAAAATGAAAATACCCTAGTTTTTAAAGATGATATGGAGCCAAATCAATCTCGCATTAGAAAGATTGATAACATGCTAAAAACATTGGTTTAGCTAGCTCTAATTATTGAATTGATGTAATGGTCAAAAGCCTTATACTATTCTGAAAAAGAGCCTTTTTGAGAAAAATTTCTAATCAATGGAACAACCACATATAAAGCAAAAAATAAAACTGTCAGACAGCCCAAAAAATCTCCAATGAAATAACGCTCGATAAATAATAAGGCATCGAAAGAAAGATTATGTGGGTCGGACTCAAAGTATGAGTATGCAAAAAATTTTAAAAGCGTATTACAAATAGAAGTAAATATTGCCAGAAAAATCAGGTGTTGAAATACGATTTTTTTGCCATCAAAAAAATTTGACAGCTTAAAATATTTCATAATGCCTATTGCCAGAAGGGGCGATAAAGCACTAATAAATACAATTACAAAGTTTGAAAAAGAGAAGATCTCCCAACCCCAAAGAACAGATGCAGAAATCTGAACTCCCAGCAAGCACCCCAATAAAACCTTATGAGTCATCAATAAATACATTAAGGATATTACTCCAATCTGAAGCCATATCATATTTCCAACAAAAGGAATGGGCTGACCGTTTAAAAAAGTGGCAATAAATACCAGAATTAACGCAAAGATATTGTTGTAAATTTTAGAGCTAGAGTCCATATAATTCCTTTAATGTTAATTAACGTCAGTATTTAAGGATACATCTGACTAAGCCCTAAATGGAAGGCTACATACCAATTTCTTTGGTAACTTAATTATACAAATCTCTCCTTTAAATATATTGTTGTGTGAATAAATATCTTAAGTTTGCATATACCTTAATTTCGACGTAATGACAAAATCATTTCTCTTTTGTCTAAGTTCGATTTATTAGCAATAATAAGATTATTAGAGGTTAAAAATAGTACCGCTCTTTTGATCGTTGACAAAGAGTATTTTGAAAAATAAGGTTCATTCTTTATTGAAGTTATTGTTGCATTTGAATTAGAGCTTATATAAGAGAAGACTGCTTTTTCAGCCTCAGAATAATTACCTAGCCCTAATTCTTTTTCATATTCATCTAATGATTTTCTAAGCTGAAATAACCTGTTAACTGCTTTCGTCATATATTACCCCAAATAAAGAGCTTTACTCTTATTTAAAAGACAAACTAGTTTAAACTGAAATGATCCAATTTATACGTATTTTATATTCCGATATATAATAAATCAAACTTTTAAAGCTATTTCAATTTATATATTTTTACCTTAGATTGAATTGCTGCTTAAGGCTTATATATTCAATTGACTTAACTCTGGGTCCAAACTGACTAACCACTCTTGAGGAAGCAGCATTTGCAAATTCAGCAGCCCAAGAAAAATCTTTACCTTCAGTCAGTGCGTACAAAAATGCTCCAGCAAACATATCGCCAGCCCCATTTGTATCTACAGCACTTGATAGAACACCATCAGTATGGATTAGATTAAGTCCATCAAAAACCAACGAACCTCCCGGACCTTTGGTAATTACAAAAGTCTTAGCGTATTTTTTTAATCCTTCCGCAGCGGCCTCAATAGTATGAGTGCCCGTAAAACTCCTTGCCTCATCTCCATTGCAAAAAATCAAATCAAGACCATCTTCACCAATAATAGTTTTGATATTATCTGAAAAAACCTCAACTACAAAAGGATCTGAAAGACTTAAGGAAGTCTTAACACCATTTTGTTTTGCAAACTTCATTGCGTCTCTTGCAACACTTGTCCTTTGATTATCAGTTACAACATAGCCTTCAATATATAGCCATTCGGAATTACCCAATGCCACTTCATCAACTTCGCGATAGGAGAGCTCAAGACTTGCACCCAAATTAGTATTCATAGTTCTTTCAGCATCTGGCGTAACCATCACTAGGCACTTCCCAGTAACGCCGCTTGATGGACCTACCTTATGAAAATCAACACCAGATTTATTGAGGTCTTTAACAAAAAAATCACCTACTTCATCATCAGCTACTTTTCCAGAAAAAAAGGTGCTTGAGCCAAACATGCTTGCTGCTACAACTGAGTTACATGCAGAGCCTCCACAACTCATCTTTACAGGAACACGCTGAGAAGTAAGAGAATCAATCAAATATTTTTGGCGTTCAGCATCAACAAGCGTCATTAAACCCTTGCCAATGTCATTTTCTATAATGAAAGACTCAGTAACCACTACTTCAGTATCAACAATAGCGGCACCCATTCCATAGATATCGTATATTTTCATTTTTTCATTTTTTCATTTTTTAATGAAGATGGCACTGGAAAGTTTACAGATTCTTTTGCACCATCTACTTCAATAATTTTATTGCCACCATTTGACATTAAATAACTAACCACCTCTTGCACAAGGATCTCGGGTGCTGAAGCTCCAGCTGTAATCCCCACTGAAGTAACATCACTTAACCAATTGTGCTCTATGTCATCAACACCATCAATTAAATAGGCAGGCTTACCTTGATTATCTGCGATTTCTTTTAAACGATTCGAGTTTGAAGAGTTCTTAGAGCCAATAACTATGAGTATTTCCGATTTTTTAATCACCTCTTTGACTGAGTCTTGACGATTTTGCGTTGCATAACAAATATCACTTTTCTTTGGAGATTTTATATTTGGAAATTTATCTGTTAAGGCATTAACAATTTCAACAGTGTCATCGACTGATAGAGTAGTTTGAGTAGTATACGAAATGTTTTTATCATGTGAAAAATCTAAATCACTAATTTCATTTAATGACTCAACTAGGGTTACTTTATTTGAGTGTGAAGACTGGCCAAGAGTACCCTCCACCTCCGGGTGTCCAGCATGACCAATAAGGATTACCTGGTGATTATTTTTTTGGCGACGAATTACCTCTTTGTGAACTTTTGTAACTAGCGGACAAGTTGCATCATAGACAATAGCAGAGATATCTTTCGCCTCATGTCTTACAGACTGTGAAACTCCATGAGCACTAAAAATAACCACACTGCCTGCTGGAACTTGTAAAATTTCATCAACAAAAATAGCGCCTTTATTTTTGAGATTATTAACCACGAACTTGTTATGAACAACTTCATGTCTAACATATATCGGTGAGCCATGCTTTTCAATAGCCCGCTCAACAATCTCTATAGCTCGATCCACTCCAGCACAAAAACCTCTAGGATTAGCTAAATATATATTCAAAATTTATAACGTATTAGTAAAAAATTAGCCTGATGATTAAGAGTGAAGTGCTGAGAGCAATTGAAAGATTTTGTTACGTAATTCAGAGCGATGAACAATCATATCAATAGCTCCCTTCTCTAGCAAAAACTCGCTCCTTTGAAATCCTTTCGGCAATTCTTCTCCAACTGTTTGTTCAACAACTCTTGCACCAGCAAATCCAATTCGTGCATTAGGTTCAGCAATTTGAATGTCGCCAAGCATAGCTAAACTTGCTGAGACACCTCCCATAGTGGGATCGGTTAAAACTGAAATAAATGGAATTTTTTTATCAGCCAAAAGCTTCACAGCAAGGGATGTTTTTGACATCTGCATCAAAGAAAACAACCCTTCTTGCATTCGGGCTCCTCCACTCGCTGAAAAACATACAAAAGGCTGTTTGTTTTTAATAGCCGTGTCAACCGCTCTCACAAACTTCTCGCCAACTACTGAACCCATTGAGCCCCCCATAAACCCAAAATCAAATGCTGCTGTTACAATAGGCATTCCCTTTAGAAAACCACTTTTAACAACTAATGCATCCTTTTCTTTAGTAGACTTTTGGGCGTCTTGATAACGGTCTTTATATTTTTTTTGATCTTTAAACTTTAAAGGGTCGACCGATTGAATATTTGCAGCAATCTCAATCTGATTTTCCAAATCAAGAAAACTTCCGAGTCGCTTTCTAGCTGAAATCCTTAGATGATGATCACAATTTGGACAAACAAAGAGCAAACGCTCCAATTCCTCTTGATATAAAACTCTCTCACACTCAGGACACTTACTCCATAGGCCTTCTGGTATGTTTTTTTTTGCGTTCTTGCCAATAGAGGGCATTATTTTTTCTAACCAGCTCATACTATACCTTTGTTATGTGATGGCACCTGAAATCTCGTTCGCCAGATTTCCAATTTTAGTAACCATTTTATCCCTATCAGAAGAAAGATCCTCTACAATCGAGACAAGAGCACTCCCAACAATCACGGCATCAGCATTTTCTCCCACCTGCTGTGCTGTTTGTGCATCTTTAATTCCAAAACCAACACCAACAGGTAGCTGAATATAGTTTCTCATTCTCTCAAGGTGATGGTTGACAGAATCCACATCTAGGTTGCCTGCACCTGTTACTCCTTTAAGAGAAACATAGTAAATATACCCACTTGCTATTTTTGAAATATGCTCTAAACGCTGATCAGTCGTTGTAGGTGCAACCAAAAAGATTAAATCAATATTTAATTTGTCAAGTTCAATTTTGAGCTCTGTGGCCTCTTCAGGAGGCATATCTACCACTAAAATTCCATCTACTCCAACCTCTTCAGCTCTTGCTGCAAAATCTTTGTAGCCATAAACTTCGATTGGATTTGTATAGCCCATAAGAACGACACCAGTGGTTTGATTATGCTCACGAAATCTTTCAACAATAGCGAAAACATCATCCAGGTCAATACCATCAGAAACTGCTCTTTCATGGGATTTGGCGATGACTGGACCATCCGCCATTGGGTCAGAGAAGGGCACACCTAATTCAATGATATCAGCTCCACTATCTGCCAAAGTAAAAACAAGTGCTTCGCAATTATCCAATCCGCCGTCTCCAGCAGTTATGAAGGGAATGAATGCAGTTTGATCGGTTTCTTTCAGTTTTTTAAAAATATTAAAGATTCGAGACATAATATTATTTTTATAAAATTAATTTAATTTTAACATAGTGAAAACAACACTCTATTTAACTGGTTTTGATTTTGAATAGGAATGTACCGCATCAACTAGGACTTTCATACTATCAGGATTAACTTCTGGTGTAATTCCATGACCTAGATTAAATACATGACCAGTTGAACCCTGAAACTGATCTAAGATTTTGTGAGCTTCAGTTATTATTATCTCTGGTGATGCATTAAGAACTGATGGGTCAAGATTTCCCTGCAAAGCAACCTGGTTTCCAATTCTTCTCTCAGCCTCTCCAATTTCAATTGTCCAATCGATTCCAACAGCGTCACAACCAGTTGACGCAATTTGCTCAAGCCAGGCCGACCCGCCTTTTGTAAATAGAGTAACTGGAATTATTCTGTCTTCATGGCTTCGCTTAATTCCATCAACTATTTGTGACATATATTTTAGCGAAAAGTTTTCATAGCTCTCTTTATTCAAAAGACCGCCCCAAGTATCAAAAATCATCACGGAATCAGCCCCCGCCTCAATTTGCGAATTCAAATAATCAATAATCGTATCTGATAACACATCAAGAAGTTGGTGCATGTGCCTTGGATTCTCATACAAAAGACCCTTTACTTTCGAAAAAGTTTTACTGGATCCACCCTCGACCATATACGTAGCCAGTGTCCATGGACTTCCTGTAAAACCAATCAATGGAACTCTGCCTCTAAGGTTTTTCTTAATAACAGAGACAGCTTCACTGACATAAGACAAGTCTTGACCAACATCTGGTTTTGTTAATTGTTCAATTTCTTTAAGCGTATTGAGTGGATGAGTAAACTTTGGTCCTTCGCCTTCTACAAAATGAAGCCCAAGACCCATAGCATCTGGAATGGTTAATATATCTGAAAAAAGAATCGCAGCGTCTAAGTCAAAACGATCAAGTGGCTGCAAGGTAACTTCACAGGCTAAATCACTTGACTTGCAAAGTGTTAAAAAATCCCTAGCTTTTTTTCGAGTAGCTCGATATTCTGGCAAATATCGTCCTGCCTGCCTCATTACCCAAATAGGGGTACGTGTTACCTCTTTCTTTAGTAATGCATTAATGTAGTCAAATGCCATTATGTTGTCTCAAAAATATTTGATTATATCAATTTTAGGGCTTTTATTTAGTTTCCTTCTGACAAAAAAAAAGCCACATTTGTGGCTTTAAGTGTATCACTCTTCAATATTAACGTTTGTATGCACCGTAACGTGATTTGAACTTTTCAACACGGCCAGCAGTATCCATAATTTTTTGCTTTCCTGTGTAAAAAGGGTGACAGTTTGAACAAACGTCAAGATGAATTTCGTCTTTACTTGAAGTTGAGCGCGTCTCGAATGAGTTACCGCAACTGCACACAACTTTAATAGTTTCGTATGAAGGATGAATATCTGTTTGCATAGCTTTTTTATCTTCAAGTTTCAAAAAGAAGGTGAATTATATACTATCTCTCACTTGGGGTGAATGTTTTAACACTTAAAGCGTGTAACTCTCCGCTCTTAATTTCTTCCTTAACTAAGCCTAAGACTAGTCTTTGCCTTTGCAGTAGAGACATACCTTCAAAAGCTGAGGAAACAATGACAGCTGAACAGTTACAACCATCTCCTTCCATGCTAACATCGGCACCTTCTAGTCCTATTTCAAGTTTTTTTTGAACCTCTTCTAATGTCATAACGTGCTAAAGTTTTTTAGCTAAATTATACTTACTATGCACTAAAAATCCCTTTAAGCGCAAAGAAAAATAAAATCGACATTAGTGCGCCTGCAGGCAAGGTGATGACCCAAGAAAGAAAGATTCTATTTATTACCCTTATGTTGAGTGATGCCAGCCCTCTTGCTATGCCCACACCCAAAACTGCACCAACAAGAACCTGAGTAGTAGACACAGGAAGTCCAGTATAAGATGCAAAAACAACTGTGGTTGCAGCGGCAAGTTCAGCTGAGAATCCTCGGCTTGGAGTTAATTCAGTAATATTTTTACCTATTGTTCGCATCACTCTAAACCCAAAAGTTGCAAGACCAAAAACGATTCCACCGCCTCCAACTAGCAATATCCAAGACGGTAATACACTTTTTGACACAATTTGCCCGCCTGACTCAACAATACTATAGACTGCAGCTAAAGGTCCTATTGCATTTGCAACGTCATTAGATCCATGAGCGAAAGCCATTGAGCAAGCAGTAATCACCATAAGTGCACCAAAAAGTTTCTCCATGTTAGCATAAGAGAAATCATTATCATCCTCAGGATTTGACTTAATCCGCCTTAAAATAATTGCAGCGATAATTGATGCTATTATTCCTACAAAAGTCGCTATCATCATACTTGTAGGCAAATCTTTACCAAGATGCTTTAATGATTCGACATGCTTAAGACCCTTTAATAGTGTCACTAATGAAAGAACAAAGCCCACAAAAAAGACATAAAAAGGAAGATATTTTTTAGCATTATCAAACGGGGTATCAGTATCAATTACAAGGCGTTGTAAACTTTTAAATATTATGATTGCCATTGATCCTGCAATGAGAGGTGAGACCACCCAGCTAGCTATAATAGCATATACCTTACCCCATGAAACTGCCTCAATGCCAATACCAACAGCACCAAAACCGACAATTGCGCCAACAATTGAATGCGTAGTTGAAACAGGCCAGCCAAGTGATGAGGCAATTAGAAGCCATGTTGCAGCCGCTAAAAGTGATGCGAGCATTCCATAAACTAATAATTCTGGATTTGATGTAAATGCACCTGCATCAAGAATGCCTTTACGAACCGTTGCTGTCACCTCTCCACCAGCCAAGACAGCACCCGCAAATTCAAAGATAACAGCGATAATAACTGCCTGTTTAAAGGTTATAGCACCAGAGCCAACTGATGTGCCCATCGCATTTGCTACATCGTTAGCGCCAATACCCCAAGCCATAAATAGGCCAAATCCAATGGCCAACATGATAAGCATATCACTGTTTTGAAGGATGATTTCCATTGTGCGCCCCTATTTTGTCAACATAACTTCGAAACGCGAACCTACCTTTTGAGCAGCATCAGCAGTTTCTCCAAGCCACTCAATGGCTCGGTAATAAAACATTACATCGACGGGAGGTAATGACGCTTCAAGTAAATAAAGCTTATTCCTTATTAACTCTTGAGCAACATCAGTTTCATGCTCTAATTCATTAACCTTCTTTATCATCTTATCAACAATTTTGCGCTCCCGACTACTGAAAGCAGTCTCTAATAGCTCATCTAATTCATTAATTGCTACTAGTGCAGCAGCTGAGGTTTTAATACACAGTTTGGATAATTCTATAAAATCATCTGCAAATTCTTTTGGAAAAACCATTTTCCGTGACATCATCAAACCTGCAAGATCTTTAGTGATATTTGCAATAGAGTCCTGAATTAACAATACATCTAATAGGTCCCTTCTAGAAAAAGGCATCATAAATGTACTAGGAAGATTCATTCTTAGTTTTTTCTTTAAAACATCAGCTTTATGCTCCTTGTTACCAATTGAAGTTTGAGCCAATTGGGCCTTTTCCCAATCTTCAGATTTAGCAGCCTTAGCAAATACACCGAACTCTTTTAGGCACGAGTGAACTTGCTTCATGTGCTTCTGAAGTGGACTTATTGGAGATTTGCCAAATAAACTTGTTATATTGTCATTTCTCGTCATATCTCTAATCTTCCTCTTTTGATTTAAGGTTAAAAATACTAAATGAAACTCAATTTATTAACTAATTATGTCAAAACGCGAATTATAGCGTTATATTTTGTAATCAATATTTTTTTTTGTTACGTGAAACAAGCGAATTAAATTTAATTCAACTTAGAATATTATAACCGACAACAAAATTGATACGAAAAGGCTTGAAGAATATACATCAAAGAAGTATGGTTGAAAATTATTAAATTAAATCAACTATTGTTCGCTCAAAAGATAGGTCTTTATATAAGACAGTAATTCTTTTTTTATCTGCTCAAAACAAACCTCAAAAGCCCCATAGTTCTTTCCATCTGGATCATCAAAACCTATATGAGTGACAGTGGTGGTGCCTGGAAAGACTGGGCAGGTTTGACTTGCATTCTCACAGACAGTGATGACCAAATCAAATGGGATATTCATTACAGTGTCTATGGTCTTAGAATGATACCCATCATTCCAAATACCTTTTGATTGGAGGATTTTCTTCGCATTCGGATTAACAACTCCACTCGCAGAAACGCCGCTTGAATATGCCTTTATTTTTCCTGGAAAATGGCTATTGATTAGTGCCTCAGCAATAATACTGCGACAGCTATTTCCAGTACAAAGAACCAAAACTTTTTTAAACATTGAGTTATTAAATGATTAGATCAAATGAAATGGCCCTTTGTCATAAACTTTAAATACTATAGGCATATTGCAAATGCTTTTTTATTTGGTGTCTAATGGTATAAAGGGTAACATTATACAAAAGTTCAAGAAAATTAATCCAAACATTATTACTTTTTCAAAAAGATACTAGCCCATCGCAAAAATGAATACTGCTATCATATTAGCCGCTGGTCAAGGCACTAGAATGAACTCAAATACTGCCAAAGTACTTCATAAAGTTGGTAAAAAATATTTACTTCAACACGTTATCGACTGCTCCAAAGAACTTGTCGAAAAAATTAATGTAATTGTTGGTCATAATTCTCAGTCAATCAAAGATGCAATAGTTGATACCAAGGTTAATTGGGTTTTCCAAGAAGAACAACTTGGCACTGGACATGCTGTACAGCAATCTATACCCTTCATTGAAGATAGCTCAATTTGTTTAATACTGTATGCTGATGTACCACTTATTCAAACAAAAACTCTACAAAAATTACTTAAAAAGGCTGACTCTTCAGGCTTTGCACTTTTGAGTGTTGTTCTAGAAGATCCATTTGGTTATGGTCGAATAATAAGAAACTCTAACCAATCTATTCAATCCATAATTGAACAGAAAGATGCAACTGAAAAACAACTTCAAATTAAAGAAATCAACACGGGAATCATGGCTATTAAGGGGTTACTACTGAAAAAGTATTTGAGAGAATTGAAGCCAAATAATTCTCAGGGCGAGTTTTATCTGACTGATATTGTTGAAAAAGCTGTCAAAGATAATGTTAATATTGCTTCATTTATATGTGAGAATACTGCAGAAGTCATGGGAGTGAATGACAAAAAACAACTATCCCAAGCTGAAAGAGCTTACCAGCTCAATCAGGCTGAAAATTTAATGTCTTCAGGCCTAACAATAATCGACCCTAAACGCTTTGATTGTCGGGGTAATTTAAATTTTGGTAGTGACTGCATTATAGATATCAACGTGGTTTTTGAGGGTGATAATGATTTAGGGGAAAATGTTCTAATTTCTCCGAACTGTATTATAAAAGACTCTAAAATCGGCGATAATACACATATATTGCCTAATTCAATTATAGAAAATTCTAACATTGGATCAAACACAAAAATTGGTCCTTTTGCAAGAATTCGCCCTGAAACCAAAATCGGGAATTATTCGAAGATTGGAAACTTTGTTGAAGTTAAAAAATCATCTATCAAAAACAACACAAATGTATCGCACTTGAGCTATGTAGGCGATAGCAAAATTGGCAATGATGTCAATATAGGTGCTGGTGTTATAACCTGCAACTATGATGGAAAAAACAAACATCATACAGAGATTAAAGATGGCTCCTTCATAGGTTCAAATAGTCAATTAGTTGCACCTGTGACTATTGGAAAAAACGCAACGATTGGAGCAGGATCGACAATTACTCAAAATGCTCCAGACAATAAACTGACCTTGAGTAGAAACAAGCAGTCGACTATTGATAAATGGAAACGACCAAAAAGGAAATAGCTCTTACTTTGCTGTCTAGGTCAGCATGTTGAATCTCCCTAAAAATGTATGGATTCTGACTGCCTGTCAGTCGTTATTTATGTCACTGAGTGTATTTATGGTTTTTGTTGCTGGAATAATTGGTAGTGAACTCTCTCCAACAAAAAGCCTATCAACTCTCCCCGTTGCGACCATTGTTGTCGGAACTGCCGTAAGCGTCATTCCTGTAATACGACTCATGTCTATGTTTGGCCGTAAAAAGGTTTTTCTGAGTTCTTGTCTCTATTCAATTGCTCTAATCGGTCTTTGTATATTTTCAATCTCAAAAGAAATATTCTATCTATATAGTTTCTCTAGTTTTTGTCTTGGTGCAAGCGTTGCAACAATGATGCAATTTCGTTTTGCAGCAATTGAGACTGTATCTTTAGAAAAAAGACCAGCAGCAACTGCGGTGGTTCTTCTTGGTGGCTTGATCTCTGCATTTCTTGGAACAGAAATCGCAACCATTGGAAAAAATTTCTTTGAAACTGACTTTGTTGGATCATTTTTACTTTTGGGGATGCTCTTTATAGTTGCATTTATATTAATGACCTTTTTTGAGCCAACGGTTAAATTTAAGGAACAAGTTAATCAATCAAAACGTCGTTTATCGGACATAATTCAGCAAGGCTCATTTATAGTTGCTGTGTCAGCTGCGACTACTGGATATGTTGTGATGAGTTTTATCATGACAGCTACTCCTTTAAGCATGCATGTCATGGATGGTCATTCTCTTCACCATACTAAATTTGTTCTTCAAAGCCATGTCATCGCTATGTTCCTTCCTTCCCTATTTACTGCCTTCATGATCAAATATATAGGTCTAACTCGCCTGATGTTGTTAGGTGTTTTATTATTTTTTGTCTCGGTTATCATAGCTTTCGCTAGTCATGAACTGATTAACTACTGGTGGTCACTGGTACTTCTTGGACTAGGATGGAACTTCTTATTTATTGGCGGAACAAATTTACTACCTAGTGCTTACACTGAAAATGAAAAGTTTAGAGCTCAATCCATTAATGACTTTTTAGTTTTTGGATTTCAAGCTTTTGCCGCACTTTCTGCAGGTTGGTTTCTCTTTAATTTCAGTTGGGAAGTCGTACTTTTATCGGTTATTCCATTACTGTTTTTACAGCTGATGGTACTTCTATGGTGGCTCATGAATGAAAATAACTCTTAACACTTGTTTTGTATTACAATTCACACAATTCTTCATCAAAAAATAATATGTTTAAAGCTGAACCTCTCACTCCCTCAGTTGGTGCTCTTATATCAGGCATATCACTTAACAATCTAGGTAGTGATGATGTTGAACAGCTCTATCAAGCCCTAATTAAACATCAGGTTATTTTTTTAGAAATCAAGAGCTGACTCCTAAATCTCACATGAATCTTGCTGAAAGCTTAGGTGATATTGATCCTGGTCATCCTGTTTATCCTCATGTTGATGGCTATCAAAGCATTGTTTTACTCAAGAATGATGAAAATAATAAACCTGACACTAATGACTGGCACAAAGATCTGACCTTTAAGGCGAACCCGCCATTTGCCAGCATTCTTCATGCCATTAAAGTTCCTAAAGTGGGTGGCGATACTCTTTGGGCAAGTATGAGTGCTGCCTATGATCAGCTTCCAGCAGGCTGGAAAAATCAATTAGAAAACCTTGAAGCCATTCATGATATGGGTACATTTAGAAATGATTTTTTCAAAGAAGGTGGTATTGACTCAGTAAACAGTGCACTTCAAAAAGTAGGTTCGGCAGTTCATAAAGTGATAGAAACTCATCCAATTTCTGGACTCAAGTATTTAAACGTCAACCAAGCCTTTACTCGCAATATTCTTAATGAAAGTCAAGGCCCAAGTGATTATATATTGCAGTTCTTGTTTCAGCACATGAATAAACCAGAATTTCAAGTAAGATTTCACTGGGAAGATAATTCTGTTGCGATTTGGGATAACCGAATAACTCAGCACTATGCAGTATCTGACTACTTACCAGAATTTAGGCATATGCAGCGAATCACCGTTGTGAATGATAAGAGATCAGTCTAACAAAAACTATAGATTCATAAAACCCTGCTTTAAATCTTCAGTTAGTTCTTTAGTTTCCTCAAGTCCAATACTGAGACGTATAACATACTTACCATCATGAAGCCATTTACCATCTCGCTCGTAGGGTCTTGCAGTCAATAGACTTTTGTAACCACCCCAGCTAAAACCAAGCGAGAACATCTGAAGTGAGTTTATAAATCTAGCAATTTTTTCCGTGGAATAGTGCTCCTTGAATGTAAAAGAAAACAAGCCAGATGATCCTGAAAAATCTCTTTCCCATAAGGAATGTTGAGGGTGCGATTTTAGGCCAGGATGAATAACACAATCTACAATATCCTGTTTTTCAAGCCATTGAGCTACCTCATTAGCCGACCTCTCGTGTTCCGCCAAACGAACTTTGAGAGTTCTTAGGCCTCTAAGGGCAGTGTAGCAATCTTGAGGGTTCGTGTAGTTTTCAACTGTTTTAAAGTAGTCTGCAAATTCTTCAGCATATTTCTTATTAACTGTTGCACAACCCATTAAAAGGTCGGAGTGTCCAGATATATACTTAGTGACTGATTGAATTGCAATATCAACACCAAGATTGAGCGGCTTAAGATACAGTGGCGTAGCCCAAGTACTATCGATGATTATCATCACACCAGTCTTTTTAGCAGCTTGCACTATCGCCTTTATATCTTGAATCTCAAAAGTATTTGAGCCTGGCGACTCTAAGAAAATAAGTCTCGTTTTATCATTAATATAATCAGTTATTTCAGACCCAATATTGGTTTCAATATGAGTTGTCTTAACATTATATTTTGCAAGAATATTATGACAAAACCTTTTAGTTGGGCCGTAAGCATTATCACAAAGCAATATCTCATCGCCACTTCGAGTGAACGCCATTAAGGTATTAGTGATGGCGTTGATTCCCGATGGAAACGCATAAGTTCTATGGCCATTCTCTAATTTACATATAGCCTTCTCAAAGGCCTTTTGAGTAGACAACCCGTGAGTGCCATAATCAATACCTGGATAGTTTCCATCAAGAGCCAACTGCATGTCTTCAAAGTTGCTAAATAAAACTGTAGAGCCGCTTTGAACATCAGGATTAATAGTTCTAATTTTTCGACCGCCATATTCCTGAGTATAGTCAATCCAGCCAATGTTGTTGTTTTGCTTAGGCATCTATATAAGTATTTCAATGATTGGCTGACATCATAGGAGGAATTGAATACTTTGTCCAGTCATTTTCTAGAGAATTTAATTAAAGAAGTATTAATTGGCTTACTGCTGGACAATAAATTGCTGCTCTAGAAGGTATTTTAAAGAAATCTTTTAAAACTATCCTATATTCTTCAATTTGTGATTGATGAGATAGTCTTTGTCGCTCTATAAACTCATTGATAGTCTCGCCCTTATTTAGTGAAGCAGTTTTAAAATCAATAATCCATAGTGTTCCATCTTCAACAAATAAACGATCAATAATAACTGTTTGATTCGAGATACTATATTCTGCCTCTACCTCTGTAGTAGGTCTGTACTTAAAAATCCATTCAAAATTTATATCACGCCTAGTGTTTGAAAGTATATCTAAAATAGAATCAGAAAATGATTGAAGTAATTTTGATGGAACTCCCTTTTCTCTCAACCTTGTTTCAACCGCCAGAGGAGATGGAGTAAACTCTGCAAGCTCCAAATAATGATGTACGATTGTCCCTAAAGTGCTCTTATAAATTAAATCAAAGGTCTTCGGATAATTTGTATTCTCATCAGTATTACTAATATCGTTTATTAACAAAGGTGATAGTGTTTTGACTCTAATAAGTTTTGGCGCGACCAACTTGTCTAATTCTTGTTGGTTCATTTCATTATCAAAATCTAAGCTTTCTTCGTAATAGGAGCTCAATAAAGACAGAAATGATCCTTGTGCCGCCTTTCCATTTTTTGATACTCCGCCCAACAAGTAAACCTTATTCTTTGCTCGACTCATGGCAACATAAAGAAGCCTCATTAACTCAAAATGGGATTGCTGTTTTTTTAATTTTTGTAAGTAAAGATACGTTTCATCTTCCTCACTTTCATAGGAAGGCTTAATTGGGGACAATAAAACCATATTATTGGGAAATTCTTGAATTTGCATTATAGGAAGATTATCACTCCTTCCTTTTTTGCCAATTCCTGGAATGATTACAGTATCAAACTCAAGGCCCTTCGATTGATGAATAGTCATTAATTTAATGTTTGAAGGTTGAGACGGTGCATAAAGATCTTGGAGCATTGATTGAATCGTTTTGGTGTTTAAATTTTGATTCAACTCACAACGATTCAACAATTCAAGAAACTGGGTTTTTATAGTCCGTTCAATATTTGTCAATTCATTTTCATTGAAAAGTTGACTTAAAACGAACGAGAAACGCTCAACAAAAGAGAACTTGCTCTCAGAAAAAATTGCATCTCTTGTCGCTTGGTAGATATAAGTGCCTCTTTGTATCCCATCTGTACTCAGGCCTTGCAAAGTATCTAAATTCATCAACTGACTAAAAATTGTCTGGTCATTTGAGCGACTTATTATTAATAAGTCACTCAGTCTTATGCCGCACCAGGGCGACCTAAGTAAAGAGAGCCAAGCAAGCTTGTCGCTCAAACTCAACAATGCTCTAGATAAACTCAACAAATCCCTTGTAAATAGGTTGGACCTTAAAGTTTCAGTTTTAAGTGATTCAAAACTAATATTATTTTTTTGAAGAACTACAGAAATTTCATCAAGATGCGATCGGGATCGAACAAGAATAGCAATTTCTTTCTCAGGATTATCCAAAAGAGAATGACTAATAATTGTATGTACCTTTTCAGCCTCTTCAAGATCTTGATTTGGTCCAAATGGTTGAAAAGATACTGCGTTATTTTGCTCCACATTAGAAAACGAATATGAATCAAAGTATTGAATCGCTCCTGTAATCAAATCATCACTCTGTGGAAAAATTTCAGAAAAAATTTCATTATTTGTCTCAACAATACTTTTATTTGATCTAAAGTTTGTATTTAATGCTAAAGGTTTAATTTGAAGATTACCGATGCCATTGCTAGCTGCATCAATAAATATTCCAACCTGAGATTCTCTAAATTTATAGATAGATTGCATTGGGTCACCAACACAGAAAATTGTTTTTCCTTCATCTTGCTGCCATCCTTGTACTAATCTTTCAATTAAATTTAATTGGGAGTATGAAGTATCCTGAAACTCATCAATAAGAATATGTTTAATTTGATAGTCTAATAACAAAGCAATATCGCTTATTTCTCCACGACCATCTAGAGCATTTATTGCCTGAAAATTAACTTCTGGGAAGTCCTGAATAACTTCCTGATCGAAAATAATTTTAAGCTTTGCAACACTTAGCTTTAAAACTTGAGCAATATCTGATATAGATTTTTTTGTTGACTCTTGAAAATTAGGGCTTGGCAAATTATCTAAATTAATCAGCATTTTTTTGAACTCTAGTTCTGAATCTAATCCTTCTAGGATTTTCAAAAATAATGCCTTCTCTTTTTTTAGTTCAGCTGGAAATCCAATTTTTTTGTCCACCCTCTTTCTCCAATCTCCGTTACTTTTTGTTATTAAAAGGTTAGAAATAATTTTCCACTCCTGTAAATCATCCGAAGTAACACCGGGTGGCTTTGTAATTTTTGAAATATCTTCTTTTTTATTAACCTGTAGAAGTTGAAAAAATTTAGGTCTCAGTATTTCTTGTGCCTTAACTCTAAGATCTTTAAGATGGTTAACGATCAATTCTCTTGAAAACTCTTCTAAATGATTTATATCTAAAGCACCAGTAGAATATATTTTTGGAAGCCACTGCTCTCTTTTTGAAAGCATTTGTTCAATGAGACGATAGAACCTATCTACATGGTTATCTAGATAAAGTAAAACCGATGAGATAACAGGCTTATATTCATCATCCTCTATAAGAAGCAAGGTATCCTCTGCTGCCTGACGGTAAATAATCTCAGACTCAAAGGAATCAACAATCGTTCTGGGTGGTATCAACTGCTCTAAAGATGGAAATTTTGAAACAATCAAATTAGACAATGAATCAATGGTAATAATTTTTAGACGAGAGGGGTGATAGATAAGATTCCAACCTCTCTTTTTAGATTGACTCAACACCTGAGAAGCAAGATTAAAGGTTTTAAGTTTATGCGCCTCCTTAGGTGGCTGGTTTTTTGCTTGACGTAAAGAGTCAATAATCCGATGTTTTAGCTCATCAACTGCTCTATTAGTGAATGTCATTACAAGGATATTTTCGGGCTCATCTGAGCAACCGAGCAATTTCAAATATCTTTGTGTAATAAGTTCTGTTTTTCCTGAGCCTGCTGGCGCTTGAACAATGAATGAGTCTCCAATATTTAGGGCTTCATCCCTTTGTTTTTGATCATTCACATCGTTTCTGGAGCACTTACTCCAAGAATAGAGAGTCCGTTTATCAGAATTTGTCTTGTAGCATGGATTAATGATAATCTCGCTTGTGTAAGTTCTTTATCCTCTAAGATAAACTTACAAGCGTTATAGTAGCTATGGAACTGAGTTGAGAGATCTCTAAGATAATACGCAAGTTGATGAGGTTCATATTGAATGGCTGATGATTCTACAACGCTCTTATATCGACTCAGCTCTCTTAAAATATTTTTTTCAATCTCTCCTGTTAATAAAGATAAATTAGCTTCGTCATTATCAAAGACAATCTCTTTTTCATTTGCTTGCCTAAAAACTGAACAAATACGCGCGTGGGCATACTGAATATAATAAACTGGATTCTCATTTGTTTTAGATTTAGCCAAATCTAAATCAAAATCCATATGCTGCTCGGATTTTCTTAGAACATAAAAAAAACGAGCCGCATCATTTCCTACCTCTTTTCTAAGGTCTTCCAGTGTAACAAAAGATCCGCTTCGAGTCGACATCTGAACCTTATTGCCTCCCCTATATAGGTTTGCAAACTGCACCAATAATATCTCTAGTTTGTTTGGTTTGTAGCCTAATGCTTCTATCGAAGCTTTGACTCTGGGAATGTATCCATGATGATCTGCACCCCATACATTTATGATCTTATCATAGCCTCTCTCAAACTTCTCAAGATGGTAAGCAATGTCTGAAGCGAAGTAAGTATGGTTTCCATTATCACGAACCACAACACGATCCTTCTCATCACCATAGGCTGTCGTCTTAAACCATAATGCTCCATCTTTCTCATATAATTTTTTGCCATCCTTTAGTTTTGTGATGCATATCTCAGAAAGACCATTATCAATCAGCGATTGCTCGGAAAACCATTTTTCAAAGACAACTCCAAATTCAGCCAAATCATCTTTAATACCGCTCAAGATACTTTCAATGCCTGCACTAAAAATAGACTTAAAGCTTTTGCCTAATAAAGATTTAGATTTAGCGATTAATTCATCAATATGTGACTCCTTATCTCCACCCTCTGAGCCATCTTTACATATATTTTCAAAAACCAAGTCAGAATTCTGATGAAACTCAAGCCCACTATTTTTATAAATTTCGTTAGCAATATCATTAATATAACTCCCTTGGTATCCGTTATCAGGAAATCTTAAAGTTTCACCACAAAGAGACAAGTAGCGCAGATAAATACTTACAGTTAAAATGTCCATTTGCCTACCAGCATCATTCACATAATATTCATTATCAACCTTAAATCCAGCATTTCTTAATAAATTAGATACTGTTGCACCATAGGCCGCCCCTCTTCCATGACCAACATGAAGTGGTCCGGTTGGATTTGCAGAAACATACTCTAAAAGTACGCTTTGTCCTGCACCAATTTCTGACCTACCATACATTGCGCCTTGATCAATAATCTCCTTGACAATTGAAGTGCTTGATTCATCTGAAATAAAGAAGTTAATGAAACCTGGGCCTGCAATTTCTGTTTTTTTAATAAAGCTTGTCTCTCCTAATTGATCAAGAATTATTTTTGCCAATTCGAGTGGACTAGTTTTAGCTTGTTTTGAGAGCGCTAATGCTATATTGGTGGCATAGTCACCATGACTTTTGTCTTTTGTGTGATCAACTCTGACTTTCGAAGGCATTTCAGTAAGAAGGCCCTTCTTAATTAAGTCCTGAATACACTTTTTAAGTAAATCTTGTAATTGCTCTTTCATATAGCTTAGCTAGTGATTTCTTTTCTATTTCAGGATGCTATTTTAATTTATCTGATTATCAGACCAGTACAATTATACTTTTAGCAACAAAATGAAAGTATTAACATTATAGTTAATGAGCCTCTTGCCAATTTGACCCAATCCCAATATCCACTTCAAGAGGTATACTAAGTTTTAAAGCGTTAGACATCAAGCTCTTTATGTATTTTGAATACTCGTCTGCTTTTTCTTCTTGAAGCTCAAAAACAAGCTCATCATGCACTTGCATGAACATCTTAATCTCATAACCCTCTTTATCAATCCAAGCCTGAATATCGAGCATCGCTTTTTTTATGATATCTGCTGATGAACCCTGCATAGGAGCATTAATTGCCGTTCTCAATGCATGCTGCTGCAACATTTTATTTTTTGAGTTAATTTGAGGGAGATAAAGCCTTCTTCCTAAAACCGTTTCTACATATCCTTGAGACTTTGCCTTGTCTTTTGTTTCCTCCATAAATTTTAAAACACCCGGGTAATTTTCAAAATAGTCGTCTATATATTGCCTAGCTTCTGTCCTAGAAACATTAATCTGCTTAGCTAAACCAAATGCACTCATTCCATAGATTAAACCAAAATTAATTGCCTTAGCTTTTCGACGTTGATCTTTGGTGACCTTTGATATGTCGGTGTTAAAAACTTGTGAAGCCGTTGAACGATGAACATCCTCATTATTATTAAATGCCTCAATTAATCTCCTATCCCCTGAGATGTGCGCCATAATCCTTAACTCAATTTGAGAATAATCTGCCGCCAGAATCACATTTCCCTTATCCGCAATAAATGCAGATCTGATTTTTGCCCCTTGCTCAGTCCTTATTGGAATATTTTGAAAATTAGGCTTTGAAGATGAAAGCCTACCAGTTGCAGTTACTGCTTGGTGATAAGAGGTATGAAGACGACCAGTTCTTCTGTTTATTTGTCTTGGTAATGCTTCTAAGTATGTGGAATTTAATTTTGTTAAGGTTCTATAGGACAATATAAGATTAACCAAAGGATGGTCTAACAACTTTAAGGCTTCTTCATTTGTCGACGGTTGACCTTTAGCTGTTTTCTTTTTAGGCTCAAGACCAAGTCCCTCCTCACTGAACAAAATTTGTTGGATTTGCTTTGGTGACTCTAAATTGAATTCTTCTCCTGCAATTTCATATGCCTTTGATTGAATTTTCATCATTTCAGTTTTAATCTCATTTTGCTGAATAAAGAGAGATGCTTCATCTAAAAGTGCACCATTTCTCTCAAGACTCAACATGACTTTTATCAAAGGAATTTCTATAGTTTTATATAGCGCTAATAACTTTGGGTAGTCCTGTAATTTTGATTCAAATAAATTATTAAGCTCATTAGTAATAATGACATCTTCACATGCATAGGGCATGGCTTCTTCAATATTAACTTGATTAAATGTCAGTTGCTTTTTTCCACTCCCAGCTACATCAGAATAATGAATAGTTTGATAGTCTAGATAGTGAAGTGCTAAATCATCCATATTGTGTCGACTCGCTACTGAATCTAGACAATAGGATTTGAGCATTGTATCGTCAATAATGCCATTTAATTTAACATTAACGTTTGCTAAAACATGGGCATCATACTTTAAGTTTTGCCCAATCTTCCCAATTGTTGAGCTTTCCAAAATAGGCTTTAAAGCTGATAAGACATTAGACCTAGAGAGTTGAACAGGCGCATCCAAATAGTCATGAGCAACAGGCAAATAATAACTATTCTTTTCTAATAAAAATACGAATCCAACAATTTGTGCCTCCATATAATCAAGGCTATTGGTTTCTAAATCAAAAACAAAAGATTTACTGGAAGAGAGCTTTGAGAGTAAACTCGCGAAATCATTTTCACTTAGAATAACTGTTTTTGAATAGTCATTTAAAGAGATACTTTCATTATTTTTCTTTAGTTCTTGCGCTACTTGCTCTTTTGACTGTTCTATCCCTGAGTTTCGTTTATCACCTAATTGCTTTAGCCACATGTCGAATCCATATTCTTTGTAGAGGTCTATTAATTCTTCAGTGTTTTCTCCAGGCTCGTCTTTCAGAATATCAAAAGGGAGTTCAACATCAAATTTAAGCTGAACTAATTGATATGAAAGATCTAACGACTCAAAAGACTCTCTGAGCTTTTCTCCAACCTTGCCACCAATCTTATCTGCATTTGCTTTTATACCTTCTATGTCGTTATATTGCTCAAGCCACTTTGCTGCGGTCTTTGGACCTACACTTGGAACGCCAGGTATATTATCTGAAGAGTCTCCTGTCAAAGCCAATAAATCTAGAATTTGACTGGGCTTAACGCCCATTTTATCCACAACATCACTCTCAGAAAATAGCTTTCCTTTCATATCTAATTGCTTGATATTTTCACCAACTAACTGAAAAAGATCTTTGTCTCCACTAGCAATAATGGTTTCGATGCCTTTTTCATTTGTAAATTTTGATATAGTGGCTATAACATCATCAGCCTCAACACCGTCTTCACATAAAAAATGAAACCCCATAGCCCGTATAATTTTATATAAAGGCTCAATCTGAACAATTAAGTCATCGTGGGCTGGACTTCTATTTGCTTTGTACTCTGGAAAAATTTGATGACGAAAGTTGGTACCTTTGGCATCAAAAATCATAATTAGTTTCGCCCCTTGATACTTTCTCTGCAAGTGCTTGATTGCATTAATTACTCCAAACATTGCACCTGTAGGAAATCCACTATCATTAGTAAGGTTTTGAGAAATCATTGAAAAGTATGAACGGAATAAAAATGCTGTTCCGTCGACTAAAATGAGTGGCTGATTCATATTTAAATTTTACATCTAAACTCAGTTTTGATTCTTAGAAACTAGATTATGAATTTAACATATCAATCTTTTTATTTTGAACTTGATTATATTAATTGTTAGATAAAATACACTAATGCCAGATGCTCTTATAACTCTTAATAATATATGCCTTAGTCATAATGGCAAAAATATTCTTGATGATGTAAGTTTTACACTCCATCAAGGAGAATTTATTACTCTTATTGGTCCAAATGGTGCGGGAAAAAGTTCATTAATTAAAATTCTATTGGGTGTCATTAGGCAAGACTCTGGGAATATAGACTATAAAGGCGAAATAAGACTTGGTTATACGCCACAAACCTTTACAGCAAATCCTTATATACCAATATCTGTCAAAGACTTTCTTACTTTAAATCAGAAACTCGATATGTTATTTATGCAGCAAACTTTTGAGTTGACAGGAATAAACGAATTACTTAAATCGCCACTCAAAAATCTTTCTGGTGGCGAACTACAAAAAGTTTTGTTAACTAGAGCTCTTCTTAGTAAGCCAAATGTATTAGTATTGGATGAGCCAGCTCAAAACTTAGATGTTGATGGGCAAATGCAGCTATATAAACTAATTCAAAACATACATCAACAGCAGAATTGTGCAGTTCTAATGGTATCTCATGATCTTCATCGAGTTATGAAAGAGTCAACTCAGGTTATATGTTTATATCACCATATCTGTTGTGAAGGCCTCCCAGAATCAATTTTAAAAGATGCAAAATTTAATGATCTATTTGCAGATCAAATCAATGAACTAATGACAACTTATGAACATCATCATAACCATCAACATGAACATTAGATAGTCTAAAAACTCATGCAAATGGTATAATCCCACCTTTTTTTCAAGTAACCAATTATGAAAGATATAATCGAATCGGCTTTTGAGGACAGAAACCATCTAACTCCTGATACTGCTAGCTCTGAAGTCAAAGAGGCAGTCAATGAAGCAATACATCTGCTCGATACCGGAAAAGCCAGAGTTGCGGAACAAAATGGTGTCGGAGATTGGCAAGTTAATGAATGGCTCAAAAAGGCGGTTCTTCTCTCATTTAGACTTGCAGACAATATCTCTATGCAAGCTGGGTTTACACAATACTTTGACAAAGTCCCGTCTAAATATGCTGAGACAACTGAAAAGGAATTTCAAGCTTCAGGTGTTAGAGTAGTCCCTCCTGCAACTGCGAGAAAAGGCTCATATGTTGCCCCTAATACTGTTTTAATGCCTTCTTATGTAAATATAGGTGCATACGTAGACTCAGGAACAATGGTTGACACATGGGCAACAGTAGGCTCTTGTGCTCAAATTGGCAAAAATGTACACCTCTCTGGTGGTGTTGGTATTGGAGGTGTTCTTGAGCCATTACAGGCCAGCCCAACGATTATTGAAGATGATTGTTTTATTGGTGCAAGGTCAGAAGTAGTAGAAGGTGTCATTGTCGAAGAAGGAGCAGTTATATCAATGGGGGTTTATATTGGTCAATCTACAAAAATCTTTAACAGAATGACTGGTGAAGTCAGTTATGGACGCATTCCTGCTGGATCAGTAGTGGTCTCAGGAAACCTTCCATCTTCAGATGGAAGCTATTCACTTTACTGTGCTGTTATAGTTAAGCAGGTTGACGCCAAAACAAGATCCAAAGTGGGAATTAACGAGCTACTCCGAGGCATTTAAAGTCAACCCTATTCAGATAATAAAAAACCCGCCAATAGGCGGGTTTTTTATTGAGTTAATATGCTATTGTTACCTGGTATAGATTTTGTATATTAACCCCGCAGCAATCAGCCCTACTAGATTAGCAGATCCCATCGCATTAATAATAGCAAGTAAGTGACCAGTTACATCACCAGGAAGGAATGCAGCGTCAGCGCCAAAGATTATTTGAACAACTACAGCAAGTGCAATTACTGCTACACCAGCTTCTGTTAATTTTTTTGCCCAACCAATTACGTTGTCTAACATATCTTCTCTCCATTTGT
>CAZEAO010000002.1:0-37616 GCA_964510245.1 uncultured Piscirickettsiaceae bacterium
GTTATTGTTGTTCAGTAGAATCGTACTAAAAAGTCCAGTAAAATGATGTTTTTTGATTAAAAAATGCCTTTTTTGTCAAAAAAAATATAAAAATACCTGTTTTTGACAAAAAAATATCATTTTTTTAACATTTTTTTGGGTTTTTAATACAAAAAAACCTATTTTTTTCATAAAAAAGTCATTTTTGAGTATAAATAATGCCTTTTTATCAATGAATTGATTATTTAAGGAATAAATAGCTGATCATCACTGCTTGACAGTAAAGAATTAATGCTTTATATTTCCCATTGCTCAAGTCGGCAGGCAGTGAGAAAAAAAGGTGTGTGCCCTGTAGGTTAATCTACTATCATAAAAACTTAACTGCTTATGAGTGACTTGAGAACCAATAATTTCAATCAATCTGCTGGTCTTTTTACACAGAGAAAAACCTATTACAAGGTCACAGGCACAACTGGGCCTTTCCTTATTTTTATTCACGGTGTTGGCTTGTCTGGAGAAGTTTGGCAACCTCAAACTGAATACTTTTCCAAAAACTATAGAGTAATTACCTATGACTTGCTTGGACATGGTTTAAACTCATCTACAAGCAAAACAGCAAAACTTGATAACTTTGTAGAACAGCTAAACGAGCTCGTTGATTCCGTTAATATTTCCAACTTTTCTGTAATTGGCCATTCGTTGGGAGCTCTAATCAGTGTTGCTTATAGCCTCAAATATCCAAACAAAATTAATGCTTTAATAGCTCTAAATATTGTATATAAAAGATCCATTCGAGCAAGAAATGAAGTCATAAATCGCGCCAACATGATTCTAAATTCAGGCGAAGTAGGCAATATAGATCAAACATTGAATAGGTGGTTTAAAAACAAAACATCCGTTAATCAAATTAACAAAATTAACAAAGTTCGTAACATTCTAAAAAATGCAGATCAAAAAGGCTACGGCCATGCTTATAAGCTATTTGCTCAATCTGACACTGTCTTTGAAAACAAGCTCAACAATCTTAAGCCGCCTGTACTATATTTGACTGGAAGCGATGACCCGAACTCTACCCCAAAAATGTCACAACAGATGGCGAATGAATCCTGTAAAGGCCTTTCAAAAAGCATCGATAATGAAGCGCATATGATGGCATATATTGCACCAGAAAAAGTGAACCCAGCAATTGAGGAGTTTTTGTCAGAAAATGAATAAAGATAGCTCAAGAAAATTAAGGCAAGCACTAGGCTCTTTTCCAACTGGAGTCACCGTTGTAGCTTGTCTAGACTCGAACAAAAAACCCTTGGGTTTTACTGCTAACTCATTCACTTCTGTCTCACTAGATCCTCAACTAATCTCTATATGCATTGACAAAAAATCTTTTAATATAGATCTGTTCTCTGTTGCAAGGCACTTTGCAGTAAGTATTCTTGCTGAAGATCAACAGTTCATCTCAACAACTTTTGCTACACCAAGCAAGGATCGATTCAAAGAGGTGCGCTGGGAGTCCAAAGAGACAAGCAGTCCAATAATTAGCAACTCAGTAGCTTGGTTTGACTGCAATACCGAACAAATTATCAATGCAGGAGATCATCTCATGCTCATCGGCAAAGTAGTTGCGTTTGATAGCAGTCCAAAAACTCCTCTCATGTACCTTAGAGGTAATTATGTCAACCTTGGGCTAGAACAAAAAATGTTGCTGGCAATGGAAAATAAAAACACTGAAATAATTGTAGGCGCGATAATTGAGTGGCACAAAAGAGTTTTTTTGCTTGAAGACAAAGAAAATAACTCACTTCAATTTCCTTCTGCTTCAAGGCTTGGTCATGCTAATGATGGCCAAAGCCTTTTGGGTCTTCTTAAAGGACTGAATATATCAATAAACGAACACTACCTATTTTCAGTATTCGAAAAGGCTGAAGACAAAACCAGTCTAATTTATTACCGTGCACAGGTCAAAGAGGGCTCAAAAGCTATGGAAGAGAGTTTTTATGATTTTGACTCTATTCCATTTGACAAACTTAGCGATGAAGCGAGTAGAATAATGCTTAAACGCTATATAAAGGAAAGAGAGTTGAATGCGTTTGGAATTTTTGTTGGACAAGAAAGCGAAGGCAAGGTAGAAGCAATAACCAAAACCAATAAAAACGAATAGGAATTGTTGAAATGGATTTTTCTTTATTTGCACACATGGAAAGGATAGACGAGAAGCAATCACAAAAAAGATTGTATGAGGAGTTTGTTGAGCTGTGTCAATTAGCTGACAAATCTGGATTTAAAACAATCTGGAATGGTGAGCATCACGGCATGAACTTTACCATTGCCCCAAATCCATTTGTCAATCTTGCTGATTTAGCCAATAAAACTGAAAATGTTCGGCTTGGGACTGGGACTATTGTTGCTCCCTTTTGGCACCCTATAAAACTTGCCGAAGAGGCTGCAATGACTGATATTATTTCTGGCGGTCGACTTGAACTCGGGATAGCTAGAGGGGCATACTCTTTCGAGTATGATCGACTTGCTGATGGAATTGACCCTTTTTCTGCTGGCAAAGCATTAAGAGAGATAGTTCCAGCAATCAAGGCCCTATGGCGAGGAGATTATAGTGGTAAGGGTGCACACTGGTCATTTCCAAAAACGACTAGCTCTCCCAAGCCACAACAGCGCCCCAATCCGCCAATTTGGATTGCGGCAAGAGATCAAAATTCTCACGACTTTGCTCTTAATGAAGGGTGCAATGTTCAAGTAACGCCTTTATGGCTTGGTGACGAAGAGGTCATCTCACTGATGGAGAAGTTTAATATTGCCTGTAAAAAATATAAGGACACTAAGCGCCCAAAAATCATGGTCTTGCGTCACACCTTTGTAGCTGAGACTGAAGAAGAAATTTCACAAGGCGCTAAAGACATTTCACGCTTTTATTGTTACTTTGGTGCTTGGTTTAAAAATGAACGACCAATTGAGCAAGGGTTAATAGAAAAGATGACCGAAAAAGAAATGTCTAAACTAGAAATGTACTCTCCTGAGAATATGCGTAAAAATAGCGTCATAGGGACACCGGAAGAGGTTATTAAAAGAATTAAACTTTGTGAAGAACTTGGCTATGACGAATACAGCTACTGGATTGACAGCAGTATGGACTTTGAAACCAAAAAGAAGTCACTACAACTTTTTATTGACAAAGTTATGCCTGCATTTAATTAAAGGGATTAATGATGAAGCACTACAAACACTATATCAATGGAAAATTCAGCAAAGGTTCAATAAAGTTTGAAACGTTGAATCCTGCTAACGGCAAGCCATGGGCAACCTTTCCGGCAGCTAATAAGGAAGAATCAAGCCTTGCGATTGAATCTGCTCACTCAGCACTCTATAGTGGCTCCTGGTCAAAACTTAATGCAACCCAAAGAGGAAGATTAATCCACAAGCTAGGTGATCTAATTGCTGAAAATGCTTCTGAGCTTGGAGACTTAGAGACTCAAGATAGTGGCAAACTTGCAGTTGAAACAAGGACTCAGTCAAGCTATGTAGCTGACTATTACTATTACTATGCAGGCCTAGCTGACAAGATTCAAGGAGAGGTTCTCCCAATTGATAAGCCCGACATGCAAGTATTTACTACTCGCGAACCTATTGGGGTAGTTGTAGCCATAGTCCCTTGGAATGCCCAACTGTTTCTTTCAGCAACAAAAATTGCCCCAGCCTTAGCTGCTGGAAACACTGTAGTTGTAAAGGCTTCAGAACAGGCACCTGCAGCATTATTTAAATTCGCTGAATTGGTTGACCAATGTGGATTTCCTCCTGGTGTGATTAATATCATCACTGGGTTTGCTGAACCGTGCGGCAAGACACTGACCACACACCCTAAAGTTGCAAGAATTGCGTTTACAGGAGGCACAGATGTTGCAAGACATATCGTCAGAAATAGCGCCGAAAACTTTGCTCATGTTAGCTTAGAGTTAGGCGGAAAATCGCCAATGATAATATTTGATGACTGCAACATTGATGGCGCAGTAAATGGCATCATTGCTGGCAACTTCGGCGCCTCTGGGCAGAGCTGTGTTGCCGGATCAAGAGTGTTTATCCATAGATCAATTCATTCAAAAATAATTGAACAAGTTAAAGAGCGAGCCAAAAGCATTGTTGTTGGCAATCCTCTTGATAGGGACACTCAGGTTGGGCCGCTTGCAACAAAGCACCAAGTTGAGAGAGCCTCAAAAGTTATTAAAAATTCAGTTAAACAAGGAGCGAATCTAGTTTTTGGCGGCAACAAGCCCGGCCATCTTGAAGAAGGATGGTATCTTGAGCCCACCCTTTTAGACTGCCCCAACCAAGAGTTTGAGTGTGTTAAAACTGAACTCTTTGCGCCTGTTATCAGCGCAATAGCTTTTGATACAGAACAAGAGGCCATAGATATGGCCAATGACTCTGATTACGGTCTTGGCTCTGGAATTTTTACAGAAAATCTGGCCAGAGCTCATCGAGTGAGCAAAAAAATTCATTCAGGGATTGTTTGGGTCAACACCTATAGGGTCATTTCTCCCATCTCACCATTTGGCGGTGTAAAACAAAGCGGCGGCAGTCGGGAGGCTGGGATTGATGCGATTTTTGAATATACCCGCACCAAAACAACTTGGATAAGTACTTCTTCTGAGCCTATGAGTAACCCTTTTATAATAAGGTAGTGTTTTCTAAACAAGATATAAATGGAGTAAATTATGGATAAAAAATTATTTGAACTGGGCCTCTCAAAGAGAAAGGCCACACTTGGCAAAGAATATGTTGAAAAAAACTTAGATGCTGCAGATGACTTCAATGAGGACTTTCAAAAACAAATGACCGAATGGTGCTGGGGTTTCGGCTGGGGTGATGAAACCATAGACGCAAAAACAAGATCAATGATGAACCTAACCATGCTTGCGGCCCTTGGGAAAATGGACGAATTCGAAATCCACCTGAAAGGAGCGCTAACAAATGGAGTAAGCAAAAACGAAATTAAATCTATCCTTCATGTTATTGCAATCTATTGCGGCGTGCCACAGGGGGTAGAGTGCTTTAAAGTAGCCCGAATTGTTTTAGAGGAAGCTGGTGAAATTTAGGCTCATAAGCTTCTAAGAGACTTTTAACTGACAGCTACAATGGGGTTACTCCTATAAAAGTGCTTAAACCAATAGACTATAATTAGCGCTATCAATTTAACTGTGCATTGTATGAAACATTTTTGTCTGGCCGGCCTTTTATTATTGCTGAATGTTTTTTCTCAATCTTTAGCAGAAATTCTGCCTAGCGATAGCATCTTAAACCAAGAAAATGATAAAAACTCGTCGGCTTTAATTATTGATAGTCTAGGCTCCGAAAAATTAAATCACCCGCTCCCTGTTGATAGAGCCTTTGAACTCAGTTCAATTTTGTTAAATGAAAATACTTTAAACGTACGATGGCTTGTAGAGAAAGACTATTACCTCTATAAAGATAAAATTTCGTTTTCTCTTCGAGATGCCAAAATTGATAGCATCAATTTCCCTGAGGCAACAATGAAGAACGACGAGTTTTTTGGCGAGGTTAGCATTTACAATACCCCCGTAGAAGTTCAAATAGGCATCAATGATTTACAAACTGACTCTGTGCTTCTTACTGTAGAACATCAAGGATGCTGGGAGGGCGGGGTTTGCTATCCACCACAAGTTGATAGCCTCATAGTAAATTTTGACGGCTCAACAAATGCGACCAGCCCTATTAACGAAATAGCAGATACTAGTGAAAAAATAGCCTTTGAAAAATTTCAGGCAGGAGGACTAACCCTACTTATTGCAGCATTTTTGGCTGGTCTTGCGTTGTCATGGACGCCATGCGTCTATCCAATGGTGCCGATATTATCAGGAATTATCATTGGACAAAAAGAAACTACTGCTCTTAACGCCACCTTAATGTCAGTTACTTTTGTATTGTCAATGTCTCTTGCTTATGGACTTATTGGAGCTACTGCAGGGTATTTTGGCTCAGGAATAAATATTCAAGCAATCATGCAGACGCCCTGGGTGCTGTATTTCTTTAGCTTGATTTTTATTTTGCTAGCTATTTCAATGTTCGGCCTTTACGACATTCAGCTTCCTGTTGCCCTTCAAACCAAGCTCGCCGGCATTAGTAATTCTCAATCAGGAGGACACTTTGTCGGTGTCAGCATCATGGGCTTCCTCTCAGCATTAATTGTAGGTCCATGTGTAACTCCATTTCTTGCAACTGCACTCAGCTATGTTGTTGCCGGAGGTAGCGCACTTAAGGGCGGAACAAGTTTATTTGCAATGGGATTAGGCATGGGTGTGCCTTTAATTATTATTTGCGGTTGGGGAGTTAATGCGCTTCCAAAAGCTGGGCCTTGGATGGAGAATGTCAAAAGAATATTTGGTTTTGGAATGATAGCGGTTGCCCTATACCTTTTAGACAGAATTCTACACCCTCTACTGTCACTATTCCTATGGGCCCTATTGTTCACAATAGCTCCAATACTACTAGGAATGTTTAATAGTCTAAACAAGTCAATTGGCTTTCTAAACATAGTATACAAAATTATATTGTTGGGTTTTTTGATCTATGGACTTATGCTTTGGCTACTAATCTCAAAGGGAGGTGGAGATGTACAACAACCCCTTGATTCAATAATATATGGAGACAAAATCGATTCAGAAAATAAGGCAAGCTTCCAATTTATTGAGGAAGAATCTGAACTCAATGAGCTGATTTTACAAACCTCCAGTCGTGATAAATTACTGATACTTAAGTTTTATGCCGAATGGTGTATTGCCTGTAAAAAACTCGAAAGAGTTGTTTTTACAGACACCCGAGTTAATGAGTCTATGGAGGGCGCTTTAGCATACACCGTGGATGTAACCAAAAATAGTATTTTCAATCAGTCTGCTCTATCTCGATTTTCACTTGTTGGCCCTCCAGCTATATTATTCATCAAAGATGGCAAAGAAATAAAATCACAAAGAATTGTTGGTGAAGTGAGCGCTAAAGAACTTACAAAACGCTTAAATAGTTTTAAATTAGGCATTTTCTAAATCACTCTAAATGTTTCTATTTTGACGCTATTTTGTGCTATTTGGATGGTAAAATACTTGATTTAGATACATTATAACAATATTTTCTTAGGCCTAACTGTAACATTTTTTAAGCCAAAACATGTACTTACAATTATTTTAGCCATAAGCTAAACATAGCCATTTAATTTATAAAATCAAAAAAAATAGGAGCATCGATGGATATTCGAAAAGTTAAAAAATTAATGGAGCTTCTGGAAGAGTCTGGTATGTCAGAAATTGAAATTAAAGAAGGCGAAGAGTCTGTAAAAATTTCAAGATTTGGAAGCTCTCCAGCACCTACTCAACCTCCAGTTCAGTCATATGTTCAACACCATTCTGTCACTACTTCTGCCCCCGCTGCGCCGTCTGAGACACAAACTAGTGACCAGTCTCTTGCCTCACCAATGGTTGGCACGTTCTATTCAGCACCTTCGCCAACAGCCAAACCGTTTGTTTCAGTTGGCCAAAAAATAAACCAGGGCGACACTGTAGGAATTATTGAGGCAATGAAAATAATGAATCAGATAGAGGCTGACCGGTCCGGCACAATTGTGGAAATTTTAGTGAAGGATGGAGAGGCAGTAGAATTTGGACAACCATTAATGATCATAGAATGAGCTCAATAAAAAAAGTCTTAATAGCAAATCGTGGTGAAATCGCTCTAAGGATTCTCAGAGCTTGCAAAGAGCTTGGAATTCAAACAGTTGCAGTATATTCAACAGCAGACAAAGATTTAAAGCATGTTAGGTTAGCCGATGAGGCTGTATGTATAGGCCCTCATCAATCAGTTAAAAGCTATCTCAATATACCGGCCATCATTAGCGCCGCTGAAGTGACCCATGCAGATGCAATCCATCCTGGCTATGGATTCCTTTCTGAAAATGCAGATTTTGCAGACCAGGTAGAGCAAAGTGAGTTTATTTTTATTGGCCCAAGAGCTGAAAACATAAGAGTTATGGGCGACAAAGTTGCAGCTATCGAAGCCATGAAAAGCTCAGGAATTCCATGCGTGCCTGGTTCCGATGGCGCACTGGACGACAATGAAAAAAGAAGCATTAAGCTTGCGAAAGAAATTGGATTCCCAATAATTATTAAGGCCTCTGGCGGAGGGGGTGGACGCGGGATGCGAGTTGTTGAGTCTGAAAAAAATCTGATTGATGCTATTAAACTTACGCAATCTGAAGCGTTGAGCTTTTTTGGAAATGGCGAAGTCTATATGGAAAAATTTCTGACGACTCCTCGTCATGTCGAGATTCAGGTTCTTGCAGACCAGCATGGCAACGCTATTCATCTTGGAGAAAGAGACTGTTCAATGCAAAGGCGTCACCAGAAAGTAGTGGAAGAGGCTCCTGCTCCAGGAGTATCATCAAAACTGAGAAATAAAATTGGCAATATTTGCGCTGAAGCATGCAAAAAAATTAATTATCGTGGTGCTGGAACCTTTGAGTTTCTTTTTGATAATGATCAGTTTTACTTTATTGAAATGAATACCAGGGTTCAAGTTGAACACCCTGTCACTGAAATGATTACTGGAGTTGACATTGTTCGTGAACAAATTTTAATAGCTGGTGGCGACAAATTGTCGCTTACCCAAGATGATATTGTGATTAAGGGTCATGCAATAGAATGTAGAATCAATGCGGAGGATCCTGAAACATTTATGCCTTCTCCTGGAAAAATTACTCAATATCATGCTGCGGGGGGTCTAGGAGTAAGAATAGACTCTCACGTCTACAACGGATATAATGTTCCGCCCCACTATGATTCGATGATTGGAAAGGTCATTGCTTTTAGTGAGAACAGGGCCAACGCAATCATCAAGATGCAAAACGCCCTTGATGAAATGGTTATCGATGGAATTAAAACAAACATCCCGCTTCAAAGGGCAATTATGTCCGACAAGGTTTTTAAAAAGGGTGGTATGAATATACATTATCTTGAGAAGATGCTTGGAGAAGAAGAATGACACTTAAAGTCGGAATAATTGGTGGGTCAGGCTATACCGGCATTGAGCTGCTGCGAATATTGCACCAGCACCCAAACGCTGAAGTCCATGCAATTACATCTAGAGCACTAGAGGGCAAAAAACTGTATGAAGTTTTTCCAAATATGTATGGAATTTCAGATCAAACATATCTCCTGCCTGATAATGAGAAATTATTTGAATGTGATTTAGTTTTTTTTGCTACTCCACATGGCGTTGCAATGAAAAATGCCGGTGCTTTTCTTGAAAAAGACATTAAAGTTATTGACCTAGGGGCTGACTTTAGAATCAATGACGCTGCTGTTTGGTCTGATTGGTACAACATGGAGCACACCGAGCAATCGCTTCTAAATGAGTCGGTCTATGGACAGCCTGAAATTAACAGAAAGGCGATTAAAGAAGCCCGACTAATTGCAAACCCTGGATGTTACCCAACAGCGGTTCTCTTGGCGCTAAAACCGCTCTTGGAGAACAGCCTTATTGACCCTTCAAACATAGTTGCGGATTGTAAATCTGGGGCAAGCGGAGCTGGACGAAATGCTAATCAAGCCACTCTGCTTTGCGAAATCACCGAGAGCTTTAAGCCTTATGGTGTTAGTGGTCATAGGCATTTTCCTGAAATCAAACAAGAACTAGAATCTATTTCTGAGCGCCCGGTTGGACTTACATTTACTCCCCATTTGCTTCCAATGAGCCGCGGCATTGAGGCCACAATTTATACTGACCTAATTAACCCTAAAGCAGATATTTTAAGCTGCTTCGAAAATGCCTACAAAAACGAAGAATTTGTTAAAATACTGCCTGAAGGTGTCTATCCTGAAACCCGCTCAGTAAGGTCTTCAAACTATTGTCAGATTTCAGTTCAGTATGTTGAACACAGCAACAAGCTTGTAATTATGTCTGTCATTGATAACCTTGGAAAGGGGGCTGCAGGACAGGCAATTCAAAACATGAATTTAATGTTTGGACTTAACGAACAGGAAGGTCTTTTAGAAATTGGGCTTTTGCCATAACATTAATTTAAGTTACAAAGACTAATTGGAGGTAACCCGTGGTGGACACAGAAATTCAAGACGAGGCTGACATAGTTTTTAGTGATAGCGCAGCGGATAGAGTCGCTGAACTTATTAAGGAGGAAAAAAATCCTGCCTTAAGGCTGCGCGTCTATATCACTGGAGGCGGATGCTCTGGCTTTTCCTATGGGTTTACCTTTGATGAAAATCTTAAAGAGGGAGACAGTGGTGTTAACAAAAAAGGAGTTCAATTAGTAATTGATCCTATGAGCTATCAGTACCTTATGGGCTCAACAGTTGACTACCTTGAGGACCTGCAGGGGGCTAGATTTGTAGTAAAAAATCCTAATGCCAAAACCACTTGTGGTTGCGGCTCTTCTTTTTCAATTTAGCGAGAAAACCATGAAAGAATATATACCAGGCCTAGCAGGCGTACCAGCAACCAAATCAGCAATCTCTTCAATTGATGGCGAAAGAGGAATACTTGCCTATAGAGGCTACTCTATCCAAGACCTAGTTAAACATTCATCCTTTGAAGAAACTGCTCTTTTATTAATGAACGGAGAGTTGCCCTCTCCTGAAGAGCTTACGAACTTTAAAAACATCTTAAAAAAACGAAACGAAGTCAAACGTAAAATTCGCCATTTACTATGGTCACTTCCTTCAACTGGACACTCCATGGATGTCCTCCAAACTGCAATAGCTTCAATGGCCACTTTCTACCCAGATGCAGGCGCAGAAGAACCAGATTCGTCCTATACCCAAAATGCTCTTATCAAAATAATATCCAATATGAGCACTTTAGTTGCAATGTGGACTCGAATCAGCATGGGGTATGACCCGATCCCACCAAGCAAAACGATGTCTTATGCTGAAAACTTTATGTACATGTGTTTTGGAGAAGAACCTGACCCAGAAATTGTAAGCCTCTTAGATGCCAGCTTAATTTTGCACGCTGAACATACAATCAATGCCTCGACCTTTTCCACTATGGTTACGGCGTCTTCACTTGCAAACCCATTTGCATCAATTGCTGCCGGTGTTGGAACTCTCGCCGGGCCTTTGCATGGCAACGCAAATGAAAATGTACTCATAATGCTCGACGAAATTGGCTCTCCAAAAAATGCACGTAAATGGATTGAAGATAGACTTAAAAACAAACAAGTTATCTGGGGCATGGGTCATCGTGAATACAAAACCAAAGACCCTAGGGCTACAATTCTTGAAAAAATGATTAAAACCTATATCGAGAAAAACGGCCTGACTTTGTCTAACCGCTTTGAAACAGCGCTTGAGGTTGAAAGCATCTGTGATGAATTGCTATCCCATAAAGGAGTCTATCCTAACGTTGATTTCTACTCAGGAATACTATATTCAGAGATTTTTAACTTTACTAAAGAGCACTTTACCTCTATCTTCGCCATGGCGAGATCAGCCGGATGGGTAGCACACTGGCATGAACAGGTGAGTGACAACAGAATATTTAGGCCTACACAGATCTACATTGGCGCTGATTTTAGGGACTACCCTTCGAAGTAACAATGGCGAAAACTACTCACTTTGGCTATAAACAAGTCGATGTTGAAAAAAAACAAGGCCTGGTAAAAGGAGTATTTGACTCAGTTGCGGGAAAATATGACCTCATGAATGACGTCATGTCAATTGGGGCTCATCGACTATGGAAAAACTACACTATTGCTTCTAGTAATGTGTCCACTGGCGACCAGGTTCTTGATATTGCTGGAGGCACTGGCGATTTGGCCATTAAGTTTAGAAAAAAAGTTGGCCGCACAGGCAAAGTGATTCTTTCCGACATAAATGACTCAATGCTTTACGAGGGAAGAAAAAACCTCTTGAATCATGGCGTCGTTGATGTCGATTTTGTCCAAGCAAATGCCGAATCACTGCCGTTCAAGGAAAACACTTTTGATTGTGTTAGTATTGCATTTGGACTCAGAAACGTTACTCATAAAGACGAAGCATTGAAGCAAATGTATCGTGTCCTAAAGAAAGGTGGCACGTTATTAATTCTTGAATTTTCTAAAGTTGAAAACAAAATGTTAGAAAAGGCTTATGACTTCTATTCATTCAACTTAATCCCTAAGTTTGGAGACTTTATTGCCAATGATGAAGACAGCTATCAATACCTTGCAGAATCGATTCGCAAACACCCTGACCAAGAAACTCTAAAAACCATGGTTCTTGATGCTGGCTTTGAATTTTGTGAATACCACAATCTGACTGGTGGCATTGTTGCGCTTCACAAAGCAGTAAAAACCTAGTTACAATGTTTCGCCTTGCCGTAGAAAAAGCTTTAAATCACATGATTAATGTCAACAATATTGACATTAGTCATATTGATAACAAGCTTATCAGCCTTAGAGTTAAAGATTTAGGATTAAGTCTGTTTTTTTTGAGCATTAACTCTCGTATTTTTGTTATTGAAAACCTTGAAAACAAAAAAACTAATGTTTCGATAGTTATGAATGAGTCAGCATTTTTGTCGATGTTCAAAGGCTCAACTATGGAAGATCTCATTGAGCAAGAAGACATAGAGATTAATGGGAGCATAAAAACCGCTCAGCAGCTTGCAGATTTGTTGGCGTCGTCTTCCATTGACATTGAGGAGCTCGTCTCTCAATACACAGGTGATATAGTAGCCCACCAGCTTGGGCGCGCTTTTAGGGAACTAAAATCAATGTCTAAAAAAAATGACGTCTCCATAATTAATAGCATAAAAAACGAAATAACAACAACCTTGGTTGCCCCAAGCCGATCTAAGCTTTTTAAAGGATGGGCGTCAAAATGAAGAACTTTTTTCGTTTTCTAGGCATATTAAGAACTTTAATTAAATACAGATTAGATTATCTAATACTGTCCACCTCTTTTCTTAAAAGCCTTAAACCTTTAGTTTACCTAACACCATGGCACTACTTTCCCAGCAAAAAGCTCACCAGAGGCGAAAAGATACGTCTTGCGCTTGAGGAGTTAGGTCCAATATTCATTAAGTTTGGACAAGCGCTATCAACTCGAAGAGACCTCTTGCCTGATGATATTGGAATCGAGCTAGCAAAGCTTCAAGACAAATGCCCTCCGTTTCCTGCAACAGAATCAAAGTCGATTATTGAAAAGGCTCTTGGCGACAAGACTTCAAACCTTTTTTCGTCTTTTGACGAAACGCCGCTCGCTTCGGCTTCTATTGCTCAGGTACATACTGCAATAACTCAAAAAGATGAAGAAATTATTATTAAGGTAGTTCGTCCTGGAATTGAAAAGCAAATCAAAAGAGACGTTCGACTTCTTTACACTTTAGCAAGTCTTGCCGAAAAAAATAAGGACGGCAAAAGACTTAGACCAACTGAAGCAGTAGAAGAATTTGAGGGAGTTATTTTCAATGAACTAAACATGATGGTCGAAGCTGCAAACGCCTCTCTTTTAAGAAAAAATTTTCATAACTCAGATCTTCTCTATGTTCCAAAGGTCCACTGGGATCTTTGCCGCTCCAATGTATTGGTAACTGAGCGGATCTATGGCACCCCAGTAAATGATATTGAGGCCCTGCAGAAAAAAAATGTAGACTTTAAATCTCTTGCAGAAGATGGAGTAATCATATTTTTTACACAAGTGTTTGACCACAACTTCTTTCATGCAGACATGCATCCAGGAAATATTTTTATTGGAGAAAATAATCAGTACACTGGGGTTGACTTTGGAATCATGGGAACGCTTACTGAGGCCGATCAATATTATCTGGCTCAGAATTTTTTAGCGTTTTTCAATCAAGATTACAAAAAAGTTTCGCAGGTTCATCTTGAATCAGGCTGGATACCTGAAGGCACAAATATCATGGAGTTTGAAAATGCAATAAGAAGCGTTTGTGAGCCGATATTTGAAAAGCCCTTAAGTGAAATCTCTTTTGGCCAGGTTTTGCTAAGCCTAGTAAAAGAGGCCAAACGTTTTGACATGGAGGTTCAACCTCAATTGCTTCTACTCTACAAAACGCTTCTTAACATCGAAGGCCTAGGTCGCTCGCTATACCCTGACCTAGATCTTTGGGCTACAGCCAAACCTTACCTGGAAAAGCTTGCAAAGGAAAAATACAGCTTTAAAAACACTCTTAACAAAATCTCTGATCAGTTGCCTCAAATTGTCTCTGAATTGCCTGAGTTGCCAATGCTTTTAATTAACACACTCAAACAAATTGAAAGTGGCTCCTTACAAACCAAAAGCACAAAAAAACAAACAGACGCAATTATCTCTCAGCTTCGCGAAAATGCCTTCAAACAGAGGGCTAGTTTTTTTGCGACAGCGTTTTTATTGACAGCAGGATTTCTGGCTACCCAATCAATCTGGATTTTGGCCATTGCCAGCTCAATTCTAGGCATTGTTTTTTGGTTAAAGTCCAGATAGAGAAATTTGGCTATTTGAAAAGAATTTCGGGTAAAATACACCACCTGTCTATCTGGTCGCAAGGTAGACGGATTTAGTTGCACCGCTTAATGCGGTGTTTTTTCATTTATTGGAGAACTCAAAATGAGCATTACTGTAAACGCTACAGAGCGTATGGATCAGGGGAAAGGTGCGAGCCGCCGCCTGAGAAAAGAAGAAAAGGTGCCAAGTATTATTTATGGCGGTAAAAAGGCCCCGCTAATGATAGCACTTAGCATTCACGAAATCACACACTTATTAGAAGATGAAAACACATTCACTTCTGTATTAGACTTAGTGGTAGGCAAATCAAAAGAATCTGTTGTTTTAAAAGACATTCAACGTCATCCAGCAAAAAACACCATCTCTCATGTGGATTTTTTGCGTGTCGATGCCAAACAAACTCTTGTTACTACAACACCGCTTCACTTTATTGGCGTAGAAGAGAACGAGGCATTAAAAATTGGCAACATGCTTAATCAGTTTGTTGTTTCGATTGAAATCTCATGTCTTCCGCAAGACTTGCCTCATGGTATTGATGTCGATGTGTCTAGCCTTGAAGTTGGCGACCATATTTCATTAACTGATTTAGTCTTGCCAGAGGGTGTCCTCATTACCTCTTTGCAACACGACGATGTTGAGGCCCATGACCAGACTGTATGTTCGGTCTCTGAGCCTAAGGTTATTGTCGAAGAAGAGGAAGAAGAAATAATTGAGGATGGCGACTCAGAAGAGACTGGAGAAGACTCTCCTGAAGAGTCTGAAGACTCAAACGATGGTGACGAAGAAGAATAAAGCATCGTCAGCCTTGTTGACTCAACAAGCGTAAAATGAAGTGTTGTAATGATTAAGCTAATTGTTGGACTGGGCAACCCCGGAAAAGATTATCAAGAACATCGTCACAATGTAGGCTTTTGGTTTGTTGAGTCTTTGGCTTCTATAAATAGCTCAAAGTTTACTAATCAAACCAAGTTTTTAGGAGAAGCCTCTAGTTTAAGTCTTAATTCAAAAAAAGTCTTTTTACTTAAGCCTCAAACCTTTATGAATAATTCCGGCGGCTCAGTTAAAAGCTTTTTAAGTTATTTTGGCGTCTCGCCCGAAGAGACTCTTGTGGTTCATGATGATCTCGACCTCCCTGTTGGTACGGCTAAAATAAAGCTTGGTGGCGGACATGGCGGACATAACGGCCTTCGAGATGTCATAAAAGCGCTTGGATCAAATAATTTCTATAGGCTTCGAATCGGAATCGACCATCCTGGATCAAAGGATGAGGTTGTGGACTATGTTTTAAAGGCGCCAAGCAAGTCAGAATTCATTGCTATAGAGGAAAGTATATCAGGCGCATTAGATATAGTTGATTTATTAGTTGCCGGTTATTTTGAAGACGCAATGAAGACTCTTCATACATAGCAATGGAGGCATATAATGGGCTTTAAATGTGGCATAGTAGGACTGCCAAATGTTGGCAAGTCCACGCTCTTTAACGCTCTGACTAAAGCTGGAATTGACTCAGAAAACTATCCTTTTTGCACAATAGAGCCCAATGTTGGAGTTGTTCCAGTAAACGATTCAAGGTTGCAAAGTCTTGCAAAAATAGCATGCCCTGAAAAAATACTCCCAACCACAATGGAGTTTGTTGACATTGCTGGATTGGTAGAAGGCGCATCAAAAGGAGAGGGCCTTGGCAACCAATTTCTATCAAACATTCGAGAAACTGACGCCATACTTCATGTTGTTCGTTGCTTTGAAAACGATGATATTATTCACGTCTCAGGAAAAGTTAGTCCGCTGGATGACGTTGAAATCACCAATACTGAGCTTGCCTTGGCTGACCTTTTGAGCGCAGAAAAGGCCTATCAAAAAGCGCTTAAGAATTCAAAAGCAGGCCAAAAAGAGGGCCTGCCTTTAAAAAACCTGCTTGAAAAAATTCTTCCAGTTTTAGAAGAAGGAATGTCTGTTAGGTCCTTGAGCTTTAATGAAGAAGAAAACAGGCTCATCAAAAGCCTTCAGCTGTTAACATCAAAACCTGTGCTTTATGTCGCCAATGTCAATGAAGATGGCTTTGATAACAATCCACACCTCACTAACTTAGCGAGTCATGCAAGCTCGGAAAATAGCCAAGTGGTTTCTGTCTGTGCAGATATTGAGGCTGAAATAGCCGAACTTGAAGAGGAAGACAAACAAAGCTTTTTAATCGAAATGGGGCAGACTGAATCTGGATTGGACAGGCTAATCAAGGCTGGATATAGGCTGCTTGGGCTACATACATATTTCACTGCCGGTCCAAAAGAAGTTAGAGCTTGGACAATTAATATTGGAGACTCAGCACCTGTTGCCGCGGGTAAAATACACGGTGACTTTGAAAAAGGCTTTATTCGCGCAGAGACTATATCGTACAACGACTATATAGAACACAACGGCGAAAAAGGAGCCAAAGACGCAGGAAAGTTGCGCTCCGAAGGAAAAGACTACATTGTTAAAGATGGAGACGTTGTGCACTTTTTGTTTAATGTTTAAGTTTTATTTCAGATGCAAAACACAAAATTACTCTTAATTCTAGACGGGTGGGGCTACTCAAGCGACACATCAAATAATGCGATTGCCCAAGCCAATACGCCAAATTGGGACTATTTTTTAGATAATTACCCTAATACGCTTATTGGCACTTCTGGTCAGAGTGTAGGGCTTCCAGATGGACAAATGGGTAACTCTGAAGTAGGGCACCTAACAATAGGCTCAGGAAGAATTATCGAACAAGATTTTACGAGAATAGACAATGCTATTAAATCTGGTGAATTTTTTAGCAACGATGTGCTCTGTCGATCGCTTACATTAGCTAGCCAAAAAGACAAGGCCGTCCACATTCTTGGGCTGTTGTCAGATGGCGGTGTTCATTCACACCAAGATCATATTTTTGCCGCACTTAAGCTAGCCAAACAAAAAAATTGTAAAAAAGTATACGTCCATGTTATTACTGATGGACGCGACACCCCTCCAAACAGCGCTTCAACTTATGTCGCCGACCTAGAAGCGAAAATTAAAGAGCTAGGTGTCGGCAGAATCGTATCAATAGTTGGGCGCTTTTATGCAATGGACAGAGACAATCGCTGGGAAAGAGTCTCAAAGGCGTATGAGCTGATTTCACAAGGCAAAGCAGGTCGAAATTCAAATAATGCCCAAGAGGCAATTCGTGAAGCATATAGCCTGGGCAAAAAGGATGAGTTTCTAGCCCCAGCTTCGATTGGAGAATCAGTGAAAGTAGACAAAGACGATCTTGTCATCTTTATGAATTATCGTGCTGACAGAGCGCGAGAAATAACAATGGCTTTTACATCGCCTAAATTTGATGAGTTCTCTCGCGACTATTTTGTTCCTTGTAATTTTGTGTGTTTGACAGAATACAAAAAGGACTTTAATCTTGATTGTGCTTATCCGCCTATTGCAGTCGCAAACACTCTTGGCGATTGCATTTCGGAGCTGGGCCATAATCAGCTTAGAATAGCCGAAACCGAAAAGTATGCCCACGTAACTTTTTTCTTTAACGGTGGTGTTGAAGAGTGCCTTCCTGGAGAGGACAGAAAACTTATTCAGTCACCCAGCGTAAAAACGTATGACATGCAGCCTGAAATGAGCGCTTATGAGCTTACTGACAGCCTTGTTTCTGAAATCACTGCCCAAAAGTATAAGCTAATCGTCTGTAATTTTGCAAACACAGATATGGTTGGACATACTGGAAATCTTAATGCCGCCATTAAGGCAGTAGAAGCCGTGGATAAATGCCTTGGAAAAATACATCAGGCCGCTAAGACGAGCAAAACAGAAATCTTAATTACTGCCGATCATGGCAATGCGGAACAAATGCTAGATACACAAACCCAGAAAAGCCACACTGCCCACACCACCAATCCGGTTCCGCTAATATATATTGGAGCCAAGAAAAATTCCCTGCTAAGCCCGCATATTGGTACGCTTGCAGACTTAGCGCCAACTCTTTTGTCGCTAATGAACATCGAGCAACCCAAGGAAATGACTGGCCAAAACCTATTGATTGAATAACGGAGAGAACCATGAAACAAGATAATTTAATAGCCCCATCAATACTCTCTGCAGATTTTGCAAAACTGGGAGAAGAGGTTGATAGCGTCTTAACTGCTGGAGCAGATATTGTACATTTTGACGTAATGGATAACCACTATGTGCCAAATCTAACAATCGGGCCTTTAGTTTGCGAGGCTCTAAGAAACCATGGCGTTACAGCTCCAATTGATGTTCACCTAATGGTTAAGCCCGTGGACAGAATTATTCCTGACTTTGCTAGCGCAGGTGCGTCTTATATAACATTTCATCCTGAAGCATCAGAGCATATAGACCGAACAATCAACCTCATCAAAGAAAATGGCTGTAAAGCGGGGCTGGTTTTTAATCCAGCAACGCCTCTTCACCATTTAAATCATGTTATTGACCAACTAGATATGATTTTGCTAATGTCTGTAAACCCAGGCTTTGGAGGACAATCCTTCATTCCTAGCACCCTAGACAAACTAAGATCCGTCAGAAAATTAATTGACTCAAAAGGACTCCAAACAAGGCTTGAAATTGACGGCGGGGTAAAGATTGACAATATCAGAGAAATAGCATCTGCTGGGGCCGACACTTTCGTTGCCGGTTCTGCAATATTTAATACTGAGGATTATAAAGATACAATTGACAAAATGCGCTCAGAGCTAGCTCAAGCAAAGCAGTAAAGCCGCAATCTAGCTTTTAAACCTTTAGGGTGCGGAACGGGTTAATTTCAAAACAACTCGATAATTAGATATGAGAAAATGTTACTTTTATTTTCTTTAGCGAACACTTATGGGAAAGTCTTCTTTTCTTGGTCCTGAGACAATTTCTCTTCATACTGGATATCAGCCAGATCCCGCTTTTGGAAGCAGGGCCGTGCCTGTCTACCAAACAACGTCTTATGTTTTTGAAACTGTAGACGATGCCGCTGCGCTATTTAATATAGAAAAAGGTGGCCATATTTACAGCAGAATAACCAATCCAACCGTGGCTGTTTTAGAACAACGAATTGCTGCGCTAGAAGGTGGAGTAGGCGCCATTTGCACAGCCTCAGGAATGAGCGCTCTCTTTGTTGCATTTGTCAGCCTATGTTCTGCCGGCGATCATATTGTTAGCGCGTCTCAAATTTACGGCTCTACTGCAACACTTCTTAAGCACACGCTAAAAAGGTTTAATATTGACTGCACCTTCGTCTCTATTAATGACGAGAAGGCTCTTAAGGCGGCGATACAGGAAAACACAAAACTTGTATTTTGTGAATCGATTGGCAATCCAGGACTTGAGGTCTCAGACCTTCCCAAGATATCGAAAATTGCTCATAACAATAGTCTGCCTCTGGTTGTTGATGCAACGTTTGCAACGCCGGCGCTGTGCAAACCTTTCGAACACGGGGCTGACGTCGTAGTACACTCAGTTACAAAATGGATGGGGGGCCATGGTGTTGCTGTAGGTGGAGTCATTGTTGATGGCGGTGATTTTGACTGGGGCTCATCTAATAAGCACTCTGTGCTTACAACCCCTTATGAGCCTTTTCATGGAATTAGCTTCTGGGAAGAGTTTGGCCCCTCGGCTCTTTCAATGAAAATAAGAGCTGAGTCGATGCGTGACCTTGGCCCTGCTATGAGCCCTCACAGCGCCTTTTTGCTTCTTCAGGGAATTGAAACTCTTAACCTTCGAATGGGTCAACACGTAAAAAATGCACTTAAGCTTGCTAAATGGCTACTTGAACAGTCTGCAGTCATGTGGGTTAACCACCCTGGCCTGCTAGAAAACCCCACATATAAAATTGCAAACAAGCTCTTCCCTGCTGGCGCTGGATCGATTTTGTGCTTTGGTGTTAAGGGAGGAAGAGAGGGTGGAGCAGCATTTATTAACGCACTAAAATTATCCTCAAACCTGGCCAATGTTGGCGACTCAAGAACTTTAGTGTTACATCCTGCTACCACAACCCACTCACGCCTTGACGATGAAGCAATGAAGGCCTCTGGAACGAGCCCTGACCTAATTCGTGTCTCTGTTGGACTAGAGTCGATTAATGATATCATGAACGACTTTAAGGCCGGACTTAAGGCTGTAGAAAAGGCCACTTCGTAATGAATATTGTTGTTGATGGTGCAAATATATTTGTGGCCACTGGGGGCTGTGCCTTTGACCCAAAAAAACCAACGGTAGTTTTTGTTCATGGCAGCGGTCTGGACCACAGAACATGGGCTCTTCAGGCAAGATGGTTTGCTTTTCATGGTTACTCTGTTTTGGCGCCCGACATGCCTGGACACAGCTTATCGGATGGAGAGCCTTTAAAATCAATTGAAAATATGGGCAAATGGCTTGTGAAAACCATCGGGCATTCTGGTGCTGAGTCTGTTCATCTGGTAGGACACTCTCAAGGCTTTCTTGTTGCCCTTGAGGCTGCAACTCTTCTGGAAGACAAACTAAACTCTCTTACAGCAGTTGCTAGCGCGGCAAGTATTCCTGTTAATGATGCTCTTGTTGAAACAGCCAAAAAAAGCACTAAAGATGCTGCTGATATGCTTTTGAAATGGGGATTTGGATCAGGATCTCATGTGGGCAGTAGCGCTGTTCCTGGGATGCAGCCTATTGGAATTGGTCGACAAATTATGTCAAACAATCCTTTGGCAGAAGATCTTCTTGCTTGCAATAAATACACAAATGGAATGCATTGTGCGAAAACAATTAAAGCGCCCTCAAGCGTTATTATCGCCACTGAAGATAAAAATACTCCCTATAAGTTTGGGCTTGAACTTGCAGAAGCGCTTAGAGCTGAAACCACAACGGTTTCTGGTGCAGGACATATGCTTCCAATAGAGTCTCCAAAAAGCACTTTGGATGCTATCAGGTCGTTTATAGTAAAAATAAACTTATGAGCATCATTAAAAAAGTTGGCGTCATAGGCGCCGGAACAATGGGGTCCGGCATTGCTGGTCAAGTTGCAAACGCGGGCGTTGAGGTTTGGCTTCTAGACCTTCCCTCTGAAGATAAAAACGTTAATAGTCTAGCTGAAAAAGGCCTAGAGAGACTAAAAGATCCAGATATGCCTGGACTCATGAGCGAGAAGGCCGAGCAACATATAAGCCTTGGAAACACAAGAGATCACTTTGACGAGCTCAAAGACTGTGACTGGATTGCAGAAGCCGTGGTTGAAAGGCTTGACATCAAACAAGCACTCTACAAAAGGCTTCACGAAAGCTGTAAGGACGCTACGATAATTACCTCTAACACCTCTACCATCCCAATTAGTCTATTGACCAAAGGCATGCCTCAAAACTTTTGTGAGCGTTTTGCTATAACTCATTTTTTCAATCCTGTTCGCTTTATGAGGCTCTTGGAGCTTGTTCGTGGGGAACAAACTAAACAGGACGTGATGGATACGCTTGATGCTTTTTGTGAAACAATGCTTGGAAAGGGAGTTGTACCTTGTTCTGATACTCCTGGATTCCTCGCAAACAGAGTTGGTGTTTTCGCAATCCAATGTGCCCTTCATAAGGCTTTTGATTACAGCCTTTCACCAACAGAGGCGGATGCTTTTTTTGGAAAACCTCTTGGCTTGCCAAAAACTGGAGTGTTTGGACTTTATGATTTAATCGGAATTGACCTTATGGCTGATGTGGCAAAAAGTCTTGAGGGCATCCTGCCTGAAAATGACGCTTTCCACCAATATGCAGCGCCAATCGAATTTGTCACAAAAATGATTGCCAATGGCCAAACTGGAAATAAAAACGACCAGGGTTTTTATAAACAGATTGGTGACGACAAAAAAGTTATTGACTTGTCAAGCGGTGAATATGTTGAACACGAACGACTAAAGACTCCGCTACTAGACCAAGCTGAAAAAAGTGGAGTAACCGCTATCATCAATGATGATAGCAGCTATGGGTGCTACATATGGGATGTGCTTTCAGAGACACTATGTTATGCGGCCTCACTAGTGCCGGAGGTCACGGAAGACCTGACTCAAATTGATGACGCTATGAAGCTTGGCTACAACTGGGTCAAAGGCCCGTTTGAATTAATTGATGAAATTGGCATAGAGTATTTTATAAAAAGGCTCAAAGAAAATAACAAAAATGTACCCAACTTCCTTCTAAGCAGTTCAAATAAAAAATTTTACAACGTCTCTAATTCATCCCTAAGTGTATTGTCTACATCTGGCGCATTAAGCCCGATTATTCGTCCAAAGGGCGTGCTTAGATTTTCTGAAGCAAGGCAAACTTTGACTCCATCGAACTCTAACGAATCGGCTAGTTGGTTTGAATATGAGGGCGCAGCCATTGTGGAGTTTCACTCAAAAGCAAACGCGCTTGATAGTAAGAGCTTAGACATGATTTCAGATGCTGTTGAATCCTCCGAAAAAAAGAGGCTTAGAGGCGTAGTAATCCATAATGACTTTCAACACTTTTCTTGCGGAGTAAGTCTTTGGAGCGTGAGAAACTACTTTGAAAAAAATGACTTCGATGGGCTCAACGCTTTCCTTGACTACTTTCAAAAAACAATGCTACAAATGAGAGACTCAAGACTTCCTATTGTTGCTGCCCCTGTGGGCATGTCTATCGGTGGAGGTTTTGAGGTTGTGTTGCATGCAGACCATGTTGTCAGTCATTCAAATTCTGTGATGGGCCTTGTTGAGTCTTTTGTTGGTGTTGTGCCTGCCGGTGGAGGTTGCAAAGAAATGCTTTATCGCTGGACAGAAAAGCTAGACGACAGAGAAAAGGGCGCTTGGAAGTCATTTATGAATATAGGGCTTGGCAGAAAAGCTAGCTCACCTCAAGAGGCTGTCACACTGTCAATGAGTCGAGCTGGAGATACGTTTCAAATGAATCGTGATCGAATTTTAAATGCCGCCCTTTCTTCACTTGATCACACTACAAAAGCGAGCCAGAGGAAGCCGCTTGCGCTCTCAGGAAAAAACCACTTCCAAGAGATGCTCAATTGGCTTGAATCAAACCACAAAAAAGGCATGCTTACACCGCATGACGTAACTGTTGGAACCGAAATAGGACGAATCATGTCAGGTGGCGACTGTCCTCCTGGAACTATTTTTTCTGAACAGGAAATTTTAGATGCAGAGCGCTCTTCTTTCATAGCGCTGGCACAAACACAAGAAACTCAAGCAAGAATTGTATCTATGTTAGATAATGGCATTACTCTGAGAAATTAACAGCCAAGACTATGAACAAAAATTCTGCTAATTTTGTCCCTCTAACTCCTATCTCTTTTTTACATCGAACTGCTGATATATATCCAGATTATCGCTCAGTTGTATATGAAGACAGAACGTATACTTGGAGCGAATCTAGAGAGAGGTGTGTAAGAGTTGCCTCGAGCCTTAATGAACATGGAGTCAAGCAAGGAGACACAGTTTCAGTGCTTGCTTTTAACACTCCTGAAATGTTTGAATCGCACTTTTCAATTCCAATGGCGGGCGCTATTTTGAACACGATAAATATCAGACTTGATGCGCAGACAATAGCCTATATTTTTGATGATAGCAACGCAAAAATGCTCTTTGTAGATAGAGAGCTTTTTAATGTTGCTTACGAAGCGCTCTCTATTGCTTCTGTTAGCCCAAAGATAGTAATAATTAATGACTCTTTTGCTAGCTCACAGCCGGACGTTTCTAATGACATAATAGATTATGAGGCTCTTGTTGCTAGCGGAGATCCTCTTTATAACTGGAAAATGCCAGAAGACGAATGGAGCCCGCTTTCACTTAACTACACCTCTGGAACTACAGGAAGGCCCAAAGGGGTGGTTTATCATCATCGCGGATCTTATTTAATGAGCATGGGCACTGTGGTTGGCTGGAATCTGCCTAACCACCCTATCTATTTGTATTCCGTTCCTTTGTTTCACTGCAATGGGTGGGGGCATGCCTGGACAATGGCTGTGCTTGCTGGAACTATAATTTGTCTTAGGTCCTTTGATCCTGATAAAGTTTTTGGCTTGATTGATCAACACAATGTAACTCATTTTGGTGGGGCCCCAATCATGCTTAACATGCTTGCGAACGCTCCCAAAGAGACACAAAAGTCATTTCAAAGAGAAATTAAAGTAATGACCGCAGGCGCCCCTCCGCCAGCAAAAGTTTTAGAAAGCATGATGTCGCTGGGATTTAACGTTATGCATGTATATGGACTGACAGAAACATATGGGCATATTCTTCAAGCTGCGCCCCAAGCGTCTTGGCTCAACGAAAACGCCTCTGAGCTTGCCAAGCTGACTTCAAGACAAGGAGTTAGATTCCCGATGACTGAAGATGTTAGTGTCATCAATCAAGAGAGCGGGGAACGAGTTCCTCACGACGGCGAAACAATTGGGGAAATTGTAATTCGATGCAACACCTGCATGATGGGCTATTGGAAAAACGTTGAAGCCACAGAAGAAGCCTTTGCAGAAGACTGGTTTCATAGCGGTGACCTGGCAGTAATTCATGCTGATGGATACATACAGATAAAGGACAGATCAAAAGATATTATCATATCAGGAGGAGAAAATATTTCTTCTGTGGAGGTTGAAAATGTCCTTTACCAACACTCTTCAGTTGGAGAGGCTGCTGTCGTAGCAATGCCAGATGAAACCTGGGGAGAAGTGCCCTGCGCATTTGTAGAACTAAAGCCAAATCAATCCGCATCTGAAGCTGAACTGATTGCATTTTGTAAAGAAAATATGGCCAAATTTAAAAGGCCAAAAAAAGTTATTTTTGGCCCGCTTCCAAAAACTGCGACTGGAAAAATTCAGAAACACGAATTAAGAGACGCTGTTAAAAGCCTGGGAGAAGAGTAATGTCAAACTATACTGCGCCCGTTGAGGATATGGGCTTTGTATTGAAAGAAGTTGTTGAGATTGAAAAGCTCTGTAACGAAACAGGTCTTGACAGCTCAACAGCTGAAATAATCGATACTGTTTTAGACGCTGCTGGCAAGCTTGCTAAAGAAGAAATAGAGCCAATCAATAAGTCTGGTGATTCAGAAGGCCTTAAGATCGACAGCTCTGGAAAAGTCACGACTGCAACAGGCTTTAAAGAAGCCTATCAACACTTTGTTGAAGGAGGGTGGGGCTCGCTCCAATTCTCTCCAAACTACGGAGGACAAGGTGTTCCATTCGTTGTCGCTGCAAGCATTCAAGAAATGTGGCACTCTGCTAATATGTCCTGGGGTCTGTGCCCCCTTCTTACCCAGGGAGCGGTTGAAGCGATAACCCTTAATGCCAGCGAAGAACTTAAAGAGCGCTACCTTCCAAAACTAATCTCAGGAGATTGGAGCGGAACCATGAACCTAACAGAAGGTGATGCTGGAACAGATGTAGGCTCACTGAAAACAAGAGCAACGCCAAATGGCGACCACTATTTAATTCGCGGTCAAAAAATTTATATCACTTGGGGTGAGCATGACATGACTGAAAATATCATTCATTTAGTGTTAGCTCGTCTGCCAGAAGCCCCGGCAGGCATTAAAGGCCTTTCATTGTTTTTGGTTCCAAAGCTACTGGTAAATGATGACGGCACTCTTGGAGAGCCAAACGATTTAAAAGCATTGTCAATTGAGCATAAAATTGGTATTCATGCATGCCCCACTTGCGTCATGAGCTATGGCGAAGAACGTGGTGCAGTTGGCTATTTAGTTGGAGAGGAAAACAGAGGCATTCAGTGCATGTTCACTATGATGAATAATGCCAGACTAACTGTTGGACTTCAGGGCGTGTCGATTTCTGAGCGCGCATATCAGCAAGCACTAAACTTTTGTAATGAACGAGTTCAAGGTGTTGCGCCTGGATACAAAGAGCCTGGGCCAATAATTAGACACCCAGATGTTCAAAGAATGCTAGCCAACATGAAATCGATCACACAAGCCTCTCGCGCACTAACCTATGCTGCTTGCGCAGAAGTAGACTACTCCCTAGGCAGCCTTCCGGCCAAAGCCCTAGAAAAACACAACAGGAGACTTGGACTGCTAACTCCAATTGTTAAAGGCTGGTGCACAGAAGCCGCCCAAGAGGTTGTCTCTGTGAGTCTGCAGTGTCACGGAGGAATGGGCTATGTTGAGGAAACCGGGATTGCTCAAATCCTTAGGGATGCACGAATTCTACCAATTTATGAAGGAACAAACGGCATTCAGGCTATGGACCTTGTGGGCAGAAAAATTATAAGCGATAGTGGGCTTGGGGCCAAAGAGCTGATTGCAGAAATGCAAGATTGCGCAAAAAACTCAACATTGGTAGAAGCGGTTTCTACATCTCGACTAGCTCGCTTTTCAAAAGCTGTTTATGACCTTGAAAACACTTTTTTAACTATTCTTAATAATTCTGACAATAAAGAGCTTGTTGGAAAAATTGCCTTTGATACGCTCATGATGGCAGGCGCCATTTCAGCGTCTTGGCAAATGCTATTAAGCCTAGAGAGAGCGACAAACGCTTTTAATAATAACGCGTTGTCCGCCGAGTTTTTAAATGAAAAAACTGACACTGTAAAACACTTTCTAGACTTTATATTGCCCCGATATCTATCTAGCTTTGCAACAATAGAAGCGGTCACTGGGTAATTATTTGCAGAAACACTGTTGCAATAATATTGCATTTACGTTATATTATTCTGCTTTTATCTTAACAGAAGTCTTTATGTTTAAACTTAGCTTTCTATCGTTACTTCTAATCTCTTCTTACGCGAGCGCCGAAGAGGCAAGACGCGCTAATGCGCATGTCCATGGACTAAATAATTTGTCAATGGTGATTAGTCAAAATCAGGTTGCTATTTCTTACGAAATGCCAATAGTCCAGCTGCTTGACGACCATGATGAGCACGAAGGACATGATGATCATGACCATGAAGAGCATGACGATCACGACCAGCTAACTGTTTCAGATGAAACTTTAGCCACATTTAACAATTACTCACAATTATTTGCATTCCCCAAAGGGGCTGGCTGTGATTTAATTTCATTTGCGTCTGGCCTTCACAGCATTTCAACAGAAGGGATCCACAAAGATGTGGAGCTGTCTTATGAACTTTCTTGTAGCAAGCCGGGCCAATTAAAGAGCCTTACAATTAATGCGTTTGATCGCTTCAGTGGGCTTGAAACTATAAACTTTGAGGCTGTAATAAATAATAAAGCGCTAACAAAAAGCCTAAAATCAGATGTTAATAAAATATCATTTTAGATGAGGGCCTGATGCTACAAACACTAGGACTGGAATATCATTATCAGCATGGTAAAAATATTATATTTCCAGAAATAGAAGTTGAAAGAGGCCAAAGATTGCTGGTTAGCGGGTTTTCAGGATGTGGAAAGACAACCTTACTCAGCCTGATAGCCGGCACGCTAAAGCTGCAGACTGGTGATATTAAATTTGATAGCCATGAGTACTCTAAAATGTCTTCGATTCTTTTGGATCAGTTTAGGGCAGATCATATAGGCTATATCTTTCAAACACTAAACCTTATCCCATTTTTAAGCGTTTCGGAAAATATAGCGCTTGGAGTAAGATTTTCTCAATCAAGAAAATCTAAAGTTGCCGGCCTCAATCAAGAAATTATTAGGCTAGTCAATTCATTGGGACTGGAGAAAGAGACCCTAAAAACGCCAGTAAATCTTTTAAGTGTTGGACAACAACAAAGAGTTGCAGTGGCTAGAGCGTTTCTTGGAAGGCCAGATTTAATTCTTGCCGACGAGCCAACATCTGCTCTTGATTCTGAAACAACTAAAAAATTTTTAGACGAAATGATGGAAACTTTTGACGCGACGAAACAGGCAATAGTTATGGTCAGTCATGACGCTTCAATTGGCCCCTACTTTGATTCTGTTATAGATTTTAATAAACACCATGCTTAGCCTTTTACTTAAATCAATGCGCTCAAGAATTGTTCCGACTTTGCTTGTGACAATATCTCTGATGGCGTCTATGGTTTTACTGTTAAGTATTGAACGAATTCAACAAGGCACAGAAGAAGGCTTTAATCAAAGCATCTCTGGCGTTGATGCAATTATCGGCCCAAGATCTAGCTCTCTTGAGCTGGTTCTATATACTGTATTTCACCTTGGTAGGCCAATAAACAACATTACAACAAAGACTATCGAGGATATCAAGCTAAGAAGCGATATTGATTGGCTGGTTCCAATTGCATTAGGCGACAGCCATAGAGGATTTAGAGTTGTAGCAACTGAGTCAAACTACTTTCAGCACATTAAATACGCAAACAATCAGCCTCTGTCTTTTTCAAAAGGCGTTGCTTTCACTGAGCTGTCTGAGGCAGTCTTGGGCTCTGATGTTGCAGAGAAGCTTAACTATAGCGTTGGCTCAGAAATCCGCATCACCCATGGCTCAATTGAATCAATAGGAAGTAGGCATGATGACTTTTCATTTAAAGTTACAGGCGTTCTCAAAAAAACAGGCACTCCAATTGATCAGGCTGTCTTTTTGGACTTAAAGGGCTATGAGCTGCTTCACCTAGGGTGGAAAAGCGGCAAAAAAATTTTTAGTCTCAATGATATTGACTTGTCTTCTCTACCAGATGATGCTTTGAGCCCAAAAACGATTACCGCTGCATTTGTAGGGCTTAAATCGAAGCTAACTTTATTTAACTTTAGCAAGAGCATCAGAGAATACCCAAGAGAGGCTATATCGGCCGTAATTCCCGGAATAGCTTTGTCAGAACTTTGGTCGATTGTTGGGCTTGTTGACAAAGGCTTTCAGCTTCTAAGCTGGATTATTATTGCAATCAGCCTCATAGCAATGGTCACTTTAATTATTGCCAGCCTAGATAATCGCAAACAAGAAATGACAATATACAGAGCCAATGGAGCTTCACCAAAGTTTTTAGCCGCTATAGTAGTTTATGAATCCTTGGTAATTGGGCTGACGGCAATTATCGGCGCAATTATTCTAGTAACAATTGTTACTTATTTTGCTACCAACCAGCTAAGCCTGACTTTGGGAATTTTGCCTTCGTTTCAGTGGATTAGCATGGATGAAATTAAAGTTTTTATTATTATCTTATTAGCTGGAGTGTTAAGTAGTTTGATTCCAGCAGCGATGGTTTTTAGAAAAAATTTACACCAAACACTAGGCTAAATGATAAAAAAACTGGCTGCTGTCTGCTCAATCCTTCTCTCGCTTTGCTCTTATGCGATTGTAGTTACTGATAAGTATTTGTCTACTATAGAAGAAAACTGGTTAAGCCTCGAGCCGGCCGATGCATATAACTTTATTCCTGAAGACCTGACTTATGAAACCTACATGAGCGAAGACTTTCAAGCCAAATTAGCCGAAGCCGGAACAAGGCTGAATAGCTCCGTAGAGGGCAAGGATATTACCCTAGCCGGATTTATGGTACCAATAGAGTATGTGGGGACCAACATTAGTAAGTTTTTGCTGGTTCCTGAGGCTGGACAATGCATCCATGTTCCTCCGCCTCCCTTGAATCAAACTCTGCTTGTAGACGTAACAGACGAGCCAACAAAGTTTCGTGATTTGTACATGCCAATAATTGTTTATGGGAGAATATCTGTAGGATCGCAAAGTTTTGATATTGCTGACAGCGGGTACACTATTAATGACGCTGTTGTTGAAACGCTTCATTTTAGCGACGAGGAATATATCAACGAAGATTATAGCTATAACCTAGAGGACCCTCATGATTAGCAAGACAGAATTAATGTCGAAATGTATAGATGCAGGAAGAAGCGCAACGCCACAAAGAATGTCAATAATTGACGAACTTAGTGCAGCAAGAAGAAATCTTTCCGCATATGAGCTTAGGGACTTGTTAAACGAGAAAGGTCGTTCGTTTAACATTAGCACAATTTATAGAGTGCTAGACTTTTGGATTGATGTCGGAGTCATTCATAAAATGGACTCAAGCAACACCTACCTCATTTGCAATGATGGCCACAAAGACCACTTTCATGTCTTGCTTCATTGTACAAACTGCAGCTCTGTAGAAGAGTCTTGTCAGGTTTCTGCTGGACTTTCTTTGCCTGAAAACAACAAGTTTAAAGTTAGCGACGGTCAATCAATTGAGATTAACGGTCTTTGCAACAACTGCAAATAAACAACGAAAGTTTTATTGGGCTTTTATTCTAACCATGAGTTCGTTTTTGCGAAACATTGGCAGGGCGTAAGGGGAATTATACTGAGCAACCATAAATCCGCCCCTTGTTTCAATGCTGCTTTGTTGGAGATGTGTTGCAAAAATTTTTTTAAAGCTCATGCTTCGAAACTCTGTCGCCCAGCCCCCAAAAGGAAATACAGCGACCTCTCCCAACGCCTCTTTTTGAATTGAAACATCCTCAGTATTGGCCTTTGGAAGGTCTTTCATAGAGTGCTCTCTAGGCATCACAAAGGAAACCTTGTAGACCTCTAAGTCCTCTGAAGGACAGTCGGTTATTACAGGGGCGGTCATTGAAATTTTCATTTCTTTGTCGTTGCCACCAAAAATATAGTTTGCAATTCTTCTAAAGCCAGATGATGTTGAACTTTTGTAGTCAGCTTTAACCGATGTTGTTGCAATTATCATCTCACTGTAGCGACGAATTTCAAAGCCATCGTGCTTGGAAATTAATTCGTATTTAGGGTTCTCTAGCACCATTTTTGACTATAAACAATTGCTTTTTGCCAAAAAAAGGAACCAGGACAGGGGTCTTGTTTTTGTATTCAATATAGTCTTTATCTTCGCCCCATTTTTTCTCAGCTTTATCCTCTAAAAAAGGAAGCCCACTTATTTGGGTCAAAAGAAGAAATACAAACACTGGAGAGACAAGCGTAATAAACTGCCAGCCCGATAAAAGCGGCAACGAGATAATTGCAATGCCTGTCCATAGGACAATTTCTCCAAAATAGTTTGGGTGTCGAGATATCGCCCAAAGGCCTTGAGAGATAAACTTGTCTTTATTTTCAGGCAGCTCACTAAAGCTCTTTTTTTGCCTATCGGCAATAGCTTCAAAAACAAAACCAACAATCCAGAGAGCTGCGCCTACCATCAAAAACAAATCGATTGGTTTTTGCTGGTTCAGTGCAATTATAGTAATCGCGTTTACTGTTGATAGAAAAACCCATAGAGCGGACAGCGTCCAAGTCATTAGAAACTTTAAAAAGGACTTTTTAATCTCTCTAAATCTTTTGTCCTCTCCTCTCTTAACTATTCTTTTATAGAGAAATGTTCCAAGCCTTAGCGTCCAAACAGATACAAAAACAGCCACGATTATTGAGCGAACAGATGTTTCCTGACCTGAGTTGAAAAGCGAAAAAATTGAGATACCAACAACAAGAAGAGTAGCAATCATTCCCGTAAAGTCGAAATATTTTTCTGAGCCATTGAGCAAAAAAGGAATTGCAATAAACCAGTGCACAGCAAAGCTAGTTGTTGCACACAAAAGAATTATTGGCGTCCCGAAAAGAAACGCCTCTTGAACTGTTGCCGCAATTGCAACAAAATAAGCGGTTAAAATACAAGCAACAATGGCGAACAAGTCTCTAATCATTGTGGCTTCTCAAAAAGATAGTGGGACACGCCCCACTCAGCCCCTTTTTTAAAACCAAAAAGCACTTCACAGGACATGAAAAAGATGCGCCATCTTTGAAGCCACACTCCAGCTTCATTTTCTCCATATGTCTGTTTAAACAACTCTAAAACCTCAGTCTTATTTTTGTCCATCTTTTGGAGCCAGGCAAGCGATGTTTGTTCATAATGAACGCCGCTCACTCTCCAGTCTTTTTCAATTTTCATTTGCTCCGGAAAGCTCATTAACAGCCTATGAGAAGGCATCTGGCCTCCGCTAAAAAATTCTCTAGCCATCCAGTCTGCGTCGTCTTTATCTTCAAACGGATACGCAACTTTTTGATGGGAGAATATATGGACAAAAAGCTTACCATCGGCCTTAAGCCAAGCGTTGACCCTGCCCAGTAGTTTTTCGTAGTTGCGCATGTGTTCAAACATTTCAATGGAGACAACTCGGTCAAATGATTCTTGTGTTTCAAAATCGTTCATATCTGCAGTTATAGTCTCTACATTATTTAAATTAAGCTTCTTACATCTTGTTTCGATAAACCGCCTCTGTTCGTTTGAGTTGCTGACAGCAGTTATCTTGCTTTTTGGAAAAAGTTCTGCCATATAAAGTGTTAAGGAGCCCCATCCACACCCGAGCTCTAAGATTGCCTGGCCGTTGACTAGGCGTGCCCTCTTGCATGTCAGTTTAAGCATCGCAGCTTCGGACTGGTCTAAAGTTGAAACGCCATCTGGCCAAAGTCCGGAGCTGTACTTTAGCCTGCTTCCTAACACCAATTCAAAAAGCTTTGGTGGAACCTCGTAATGTTGTTCATTTGCCTTTTCTGGAACAAGCGCAATTGGGCTGTTTGTTATAGCTTCAACCCAGGCAGCGTGCTCTTTTTCCATTTGGTCTTCACTGGGGCTTGTCGCCTCAGCCAAGCGATGGCTGCACAAGCGCTTTATTCCAAACCTAATTAAAGAGTCTGACAAAAGGCCTTTTTCTGCAAGCTTTATCAACAAATTAATCATGTGCTAGTAATTTATTTGTATGTTTTTCGAGCCTGGCTTTGCAAACACAAGCTGAAAATCGCCAATCAAGTTTTCATGAAACCCTGCCTCGCAGTAAACGAAATAAAAATTCCATATTCTTGTGAAGCGCTCTGAAAAGCCCAAGTCTTTAACTTGTGGCAAGGCTTTTTGGAAGTCTTCTCGCCAAATTTTAAGTGTTTTTGCATAGTGGTGCGTTATGTCTTCGGAGTCTATCATGACCATGTCGGTTTTTTCTTTAATTGCTTGCAAAATCTGAGGCATTGCGACAAGACAAGATCCTGGAAATATATACTTCCTTATAAAGTCGACAGAGTTTTTGTAGGCGTTAAAATCGGGGTCGTTGTACGTGATGCCCTGAAGGATCATTAGTCCGTTTTTTTTCAACAATGAAGACGCCTTTTCAAAAAAGCCAGGAACATATTCTGCACCAACAGCCTCTATCATTTCGATAGAAACAACTTTATCAAAAGACCCCTTAAGCTCTCTATAGTCTTTCCTAAGGAGAGATATTTTGTCGCCTAATTTCTCTTTGGAAATAAGCTCAGACGCGTATTGGAACTGATTGTCAGAAATAGTTGTGGTTGTAACTTTGCAACCATATTTTTTTACTGCGTGTATTGCAAAACTGCCCCATCCTGTTCCAATCTCAAGAACATGGTCACACTCTGAAAGCTTGAGCTTTCTGCAAATCCTATCTAGTTTTTCAATTGAGGCTTCGTACATGCTTGAGCTATTGCTTGGAAAAATCCCGCTTGAATAGGTCATTGTTGGATCAAGCCATAGCTTATAAAAATCATTGCTCAAATCGTAATGAGCCATGATGTTGGTCTTGCTTCCCATTAAAGTATTTTGTCTTTTCTTGTGAATAAGCTTATTGATTGGGTTAACTAGTCTTGCAAGCCCTGCTTCTAAGCCAATCAATGTTTTTTTGTTTTTTATGATAAGCTGAATCAGCCCTACAAGGTTTTTAGAGCTCCAGTATCCGGCAGTATATGCCTCTGCTGCACCATTCGTTCCTCCGCTTCCCAAAAGCACGTAAAACTCCTGAGAATAAACTTCTAGCTCAGCCTTTGTCTCTGAGCCAACACTTCCAAAAACGTGCTTATTGCCGCCATCAATTATGGTGAGCTCGCCTGAACTGAGGTTATTTAATTTTCTAAACAGAATGCTTTTAAAAAAAGACGATGTTAGGCTGCTTTTTTGAATTTTTTTAATGTTGTTTGCAAGGAGTTCAACTGAGAAGCCGCCTTTAGCTTGTTTGTCTTTAGTCATAATTTGTCTGGATGAGTAAAAAAAGGAGCCCTTTTAATTAAGAGCATCAGTGCCTGCCAATGTATTCTGTAGATCACTACCAATGTCGTGAATGGAAATCTAAGAACGGCTTTAAGCAAACCTTTGCCATTAAAAGAGCGTCTTTTTAAGTTAAGCACAACATTGAAGACCTTTTTTCCGTCTTTATAGTTTTTCATAGTTACGTTTATAGCTTCTTCTGGATTAGAAAAAAACCATTCGTAGTCGTGGTCCATTCCCCAAAAAGGGCTTACATGGAATTGTTTTTTTGGTGATGCTGTAAAGCTCATCGGGCTGTCCAAAGACGCGTGCTCATGAATTACGTATGAGTGCCGCTCTTTCCATGGAGTATTTGTAACCTCAGCCATTATTGCTTCAACTTTATTGTCCTTTTCGTCGAAACAATAATAAAAGCTAACCGGATTAAAGCAGTGGCCAAAGTATCTTAAGTGTGTCAAAAGCCTTATGGGGCCTTTAAACTGTTTGCCTGTTTTTTCAAGAAGCGTCTTCCGAACGGCACTATCAAGCCCTATTGATGGTTCCCCATGATAGTCTTTTCGTCTATATGAGACAATCGCTGGCTTGTTAACATTCCAGAGCAAAGACGGCTTCATCACCGTGGCAAGAGTAGAAATGTCAATATATGCCATAAAAATAGGGTATTTAAAAAAACGATTAAAGGGTGTGTGCCTATGATGACTAATAGTACCCCAATAAATGTGGTGTTTTTTAGAGAGGCTCATAACGAAACTCCAAAGAATTTACAAACCTCTAGGGCACTATTTACTCCATCCTCATGAAAACCGTTGCCCCAATAAGCACCACAATAAAAGGTGTTATTGATCCCGCAAATTTTCTTGTGTTTCTTTTGTGCCTGTAGCCCATCAACCGTAAAAAGAGGGTGATGGTATTCGACTTTTTTAATAACTTTAGACGGGTCAATCTCATCAGCACTATTTAGCGTTACTAAAAAATCTGGCTTGGCTTTTAGTGATTGCAAAATGTTCATGTTATAAGTTAGAGCGACTGGTCTGTTTTGATCTTCGCTTAAATGGTAATTCCAGCTCGACCACGTTAATTTATTTTTTGGCATGAGCGATACGTCATTATGAATTATGGCTGTATTTTTTTGATAAGGCAAGGCCCCTAGTATAGATGTTTCGTCTTCACTTGGATCTTCGAGCAAAGCCAAGGCTTGGTCACTGTGCGTGGCAAATATGACCTTGTCAAACTGTGTTGGGCCTAGGTCTTTGTCACAATAAATCTTGGCACCGTAAGAATTTCTTGTAACTTTTTTTACGGGCGCAGAGAGTTTAACATTCTTCTTAAAGCCTTGAGTTATTTTATTGACGTAGGACTTTGAACCGCTCTTAATTACAAACCATTGTGGCCTTTTAAATATTTGAAGCAGCCCATGATTTTTAAAAAAACGAATATAAAAGACTGCTGGCATTTCTGTTGTTTTTTTTGACGCTGTTGACCAAATTGCTGCACCCATAGGAACAATATAGTCTTCAACAAAGGGCCTGCTAAAATTATGCTCTTTCAAGAAATCGCTTATTGTTGTTGACTCGTCGACCTCTGGAAGCTTTTTAACCGCAAGACGATTAAAACGAAGAATATCTTTGAGCATAAGCAGAAAAGAAGGCTTAAATAAGTTTTGTCTTTGTGCAAAAACCTTGTTCAAGGAGCCACCTGAATACTCTAAATTTTTTGATGAGGCCTTTACACTGAAGCCCATTGAGGTTTTCTGAACCTCTACCTTTAACCTTTCAAGCAGTTTTATAAAGTTCGGATAGGTTTTTTCGTTGTAAACAATAAAGCCTGAGTCAACCTGCCAAGTTTTATTATTTTGGTCTATTTGATGGGTATGAGTATGTCCGCCAATATAGTCGTTTGCCTCATAAACTGTAATGTCGTGTTCTTTGTATAACAGATATGCTGCTGTTAGGCCCGATATTCCGCTTCCAATGATGGCAACTTTCATACTATAAATTCAAATTTGAAATATAGAGCCCCCCTTAAATAGCCCATAGCAATATAATAACCAAAAATTGGCAATAAACAACTGTAAAGAACTTAATTTATTTAAGGTTTTTTATTTATGAACTTCTGTCCATTAAGGCTTCCGAAATAGCGTTTGGAAAACAACCAGAGCCAAATAGTCTTTGCTTCTTATAAAAAAATATGGGATAATTGTTGCCTTTCAGTAATTTGTCTGAAAGAGGAAGGCTTTGTTCATACAAGGCTGGTTTTTTAATGTATCACACAGCGCCCCAATATTGGCCAGGGTGCCCTAAACAAAGGGTTGGCTAATAGGCAATGTGGAAGTCTTAACCCAGGAGAAAAGTATGGCGAAAGCGTCAATGAAAAAAATGTTAGAGGCCGGTGTTCACTTCGGCCACAGGTCTCGTTTTTGGCACCCAAAAATGGAGCCCTATATTTACGGAACACGAAACGGTGTTCATATAATCAACTTAGAAAAAACGCTGCCACAATTTAATGATGTTTTAAATTTTGTGGGCAAAACTACCTCTCAAGGTGGATCTATTTTGTTTGTAGGAACAAAGAGAGCAGCAAGCAATATTATTAAAGAAGAGGCTGTTCGTTGTGGAATGCCTTACGTTAATCACCGCTGGCTTGGCGGAATGATGACAAACTACAAAACAATTAAAGCGTCAATCAAACGCCTTAAAGATCTGGAGTTTCTTGCTGAAGAAAACTTTGTGCAATTCTCAAAGAAGGAGGCACTAGTTATGACCAGAGAGATGGAAAAACTAGAAAAAAGCCTTGGTGGCATTAAAGACCTTGGAACTATTCCTGATGTTGTTTTTGTTGTTGATATTGGCCATGAAAAAATTGCTGTTAGAGAAGCTCAAACTCTTCGATTGCCAGTCATTGGTGTGGTTGATTCTAACCACAACCCTGAAGGCATAGACTATGTTATAGCTGGAAACGATGATTCAATTAGAGCAATTGGATATTACGCAAGAAAAATTGCAGACGCAGTGCTAGAAGCCAAAGCATCCGTTGTTGAAAAAAAACCAGTGTCCAAAAAGACTGAAAAAGTTGTCAAACAGCCTATGGCTAAGAAGTCTGTTGTTGAGGAGCGTGCTGAATCAGAAACTGTTGTTGAAGAAAAGAAGCCTGCAGCTAAGAAAACTACAGCTAAGAAGGCTGCTGAATCAGAAACTGTTGTTGAAGAAAAGAAGCCTGCAGCTAAGAAAACTACA
>CAZEAO010000003.1:0-4436 GCA_964510245.1 uncultured Piscirickettsiaceae bacterium
ATCTAAATAAGTCGCCAGTCAATGACGATGAAATCTATATGATGGTCATGCTCTACACCTATCAGCACAAAAGCCTAGATTTCTTAGCTAGAAAATTTAATATTAGCACATCAGTAGCCAAGGAGATTATTATTCGGAGCCGCTTTGGTGGAACGTGCGGCTAATTCCCCTATTGAATTGTTTTTTATCTAAATAGCTTTTAATCTACATTCAGCTCTCTGCTTTTGAATTTAGATATACCGACTTATAGTGCGCTATGGTATATTGAAATTTCTTTTTTCAAAAAAGGAGAAGTCATGAGTCTATCTTTGGTTTTTAGAATCCAAGCTGTCTTGTTTGCTTTTTTTGGCACTATGATGCTATTGGTGCCAGGTGCAATGATGACAAGTTTTAATGTTGAAGCGAATGTTGTAGCAGAGAGTCTTTTGCAAGGAATGTCTTTAATGGTCTTAGCTGTGGCCTATATTAGTTGGCAAATGCCAAGTTGGGTAGGTGACAACATTAAGTCAGTCGGCATGTTTTTTGCTTTATTGCACGCACTATGGATTCCTTTGACATTGCTTCAAATGAGTTCAGGAGTAGCTCCATCAGGTGCAGCAAACCTTATTGCTAATTTGGGACAATGATTGAAGGCCCAGAAATCATTCTATTCTCAAGATCGGTGTGAGCTTCTTTAACTTGGTCTAATTTATATTTTTTGAAAATTTCAATTTTAACTTGGCCACTTTCAACCTTATCAAACAATACTTTGGCCCCCTTCTCCAGATCATCTCTTTTGCTCAGATAGTGGTGCATCGCTGGACGGGTGATATAGAGCCCTTTGGGTTGAATGAGTTTTGGAATACTGATATCAGGAAGAGCGCCAGAGGCATTTCCAAATGACACCATAGTGCCTCTAATCTTTAAGCTCTCTAGCGAGCCCTCCAGCGTGTTCTTTCCGACGCCATCAAAAACCACCGGAACACCAACTCCTTTGGTAATGTCTAGAACCCTTTGTGAGAAGTTTTCTTTGGAGTAGTTGATAACATGGTCGCAACCATTTTTCTTAGCTAGAGGAATTTTTTCATCAGAGCCTACAGTGCCTATGACTTTACATCCTAAGCTTTTAGCCCATTGACAAAATATTTGCCCAAGTCCTCCAGCAGCAGCATGAAACAGAATGGTTTCGCCACTAGAAACGGGGTATGTTTGATGTAATAGGTAATAGGCAGTCAATCCTTTAATCATCAGAGTAGCTGCAACTTCTAGATCAATATTGGGCGGTACTTTTAATAGGTCTTTCGTATGAAGTAATCTCTGAGACGAGTATGCTCCCAAGGGAGAACCAGAATATGAAACTCTATCACCAACTTGGAAGTTTTGAACATCGTGTCCTACTTCTTTGATAATGCCCGATCCTTCAGCTCCTATCGCAGAGGGAAGGCTTATAGGATAGAGACCGGTTCTGTGATAAACATCAATGAAGTTGAGGCCAATTGCAACGTGTTCAATTAATACCTCGTTTGGCCCAGGAGACTCCAGTTCAATTTCTTTGAGTTCTAAAACCTCAGGGCCACCATGTTTTGAAATGAATACAGCTTTAGTCATAAAAGTAATATACCTTTAAAAAAAATACTATTTGATACAAAAACGCAGTTTTAAATTTGAGAAGTTGCTATCATTGGTTAACCATCAAATATCTATTAAAGAGTTACAAATGAAAATAAAGCTTATATATTTTGATATGCCTTTCTGGCGTGCTGAAATTGCCAGACTCTCTTTGTTTATGTCAAACATTGAATTTGAAGATTTCAGAATTACTAGTGAAGATAACAGTTATCTAAAAGAAAACGGGAAACTCAAAGATGGGACTTCAATCCCGTTTAGGCAATTGCCTGTTTTAGTTATTGACGGACAAAGTATCGCGCAAACAGGAGCAATTGCAAGAATTTGTGGAAAGATCAGCGGTATGTATCCTAATGATTTGGTGGAGGCAGGTAAGGTTGATCAAATAATTGATACCGTAACTGACATTAATGTATTGATTAATCCTTCAATGCGCGAGAGCGATCCAGTCATTAAAAAACAACTGAGAGTGGACTTAAGTCAGGACTCCATACCCAGATACTTCGGATATTTAGACGAAAGATTAAAGTCAAATAACTCAGGCTATTTTGTTGGCGATGAAATGACCATTGCTGATATCGCAGTTTGGAGTTTACTTGGCTGGTTTGCCCAGGGTGTTCTTGATGATATACCTAAAGACCTCTCAAAACCTTTTGAAAGGCTGACTCGATTATATAATGAGATTAGTCAAAAACCCAAAGTTCAGGAGTGGAAAAAAATGACATACGCTTATGAAGAGTCTTCAACTGGGGAGTACAACTATCATGTTCCCGACAAAATCTAGCTTGTAACTCTGGAGAGATATTTTATGAACTGCCAGAGGTTTTTTTCAATGGGATGAAGGGCACCTACAGGCAATCTGTTTGACTGGCTCCCAACATATAGCCCCTCAACAAGAGTCCTGTCTTCTTCATTTGCAGTATCCATATACTTGATCATCTCATCTAACCAAGCATCATAGCCGCCTTTTGGTATATCGCTAATTATCTCTGGAGGTACTGCAACCCCCCAGGTTGCTTTGAACTTATTAATTCCCTGAGGCATGACTGAAACCCACCAAAGGTAATCAGGCATCAGTGTGACTAAATGATTTGGAAAGACACAAAAGTCAACCATTGTGCATCTCCACTTGCCCTTAAGTTTTTTATTATTTGGATGGGCAGCACCAGAACCGTTCTCTGCTTCTTGGGGGGCAAAGTGGTAACAGTAATGTTCGCTATCTTCTCCACACTCATAATCTTTAATTTGTTTTTTATGGCCTGCAAATGTCTTTGGATGAGCAATCGGTACATGATAGCTTTCTGTGAAGTTTTCAATGAGATTTTTCCAGTTAGTATCCCAACTCATGGTCTCTCTAATCACTGTTTGGTAGCTACTCATATCATATCGTCCAACAATCTTGCTTCTAAAGTTTTCGAGTGATTCTGAAATTTTTTTATTAGGTTCTTTTGACAGTGTGATATATATAAACCCCTCCCAAGCTTCTGTGTGAAGGGGCTCCAAATGATATTGATTTGGATTAAAGTCTGATTTCAAATCCATAAATGGAGCATGGCTTAGTTGACCATCAATTCCATAAGTCCAAGCATGATTTGGACAGGTAAATGCAAATGCGTGTCCTGATTTTTCTTTTGTGAGACACGTAAAGCGATGGGCGCAGGCATTTACAAAACCCTTAATTTCACCCGACTCTTGTCGAACAACTAAAACAGGAGTGCCAGCTATTTCATGAGTTAGAAAGTCGCCAGTTAATGGAATCTCATCACATCGACCAATGCAAATCCATTCTATGTTAAAAATTTTAGCTTGTTCATGGCTATAAAATTCTATCGAATGATTAACTACTGAAGGAATTGGAGTTGCTTTTTCAAATGGTTTTTTTGAGCACTCATTAAGTATCTTTAGAGTTTTATCAAGTGATACGTTAGTATAGGTGTTTAGGGCGATCTCTACCTTCATGAAAAAATTGTATCATGAAAGAAAGCTCTGTCAATACGACAAAGATTAAGTTTGCTTTGATTTACTTAAATCAAAAACCTAAATTGTGGAGCTTTATATCTTAATATTAATTTAACTGTCCCACACTGCGAACGACTTGCCTTGATTATTAAACTCATAACCAATGAATGGCTCATCACTGATGACTTCTCCATCATGGCCTGGTGAAATGGAATACACATCACCAGCATTCACAATCATTTCTGTTCCGTCATCGTGAGTCACTCTCATGCTACCTTGGACGCAAGCTCCTAAATGACCAGCTTGACAGCTTTCACCTCCAACATGTGGTTTGATGCACTCAGACCAAGTCCATCCAGGCTGTGCTGTTACTCTAACAGCTTTAATTGTTCCAAACTCAAGAATTTCTGCTCTAGTTTTATCTGGAGCTACTAAATCATCAGGGTTATCAAATGATTTTTTTACTAAGCTTGCCACTGTGACCTCCTATATTATTTACTTATCAGAAATTTCATTATATACTTCTCTAGAAAATTATTTTTCTGATAACTACATTGACCATAAAAAACTAATAGTAGTATTTCTATTGACATTTTCGGGCTTTTCTTATGGCGACGGCGTCAATGAATGGCAAGATATAGAATTGAATGTCAATAAAATGAACTCACTTAATGCATACAATAGTTGTGTCTTGTGGAATACAAATTTTCAAAATGCAAACCTTGCAAATGCAAGCCTCTCTGGAGTCAATTTCATCACAGCAAATCTTGCTGGAGCTACTTTATCAAATGCAAACCTAGAGGGCTCAAGTCTTTTTGGAGCAAATCTTACAGGTGCAGATATGAGCACAGCGAATCTAAGTAGCGTAAATT
>CAZEAO010000003.1:4536-36702 GCA_964510245.1 uncultured Piscirickettsiaceae bacterium
GGAGCAAATCTTACAGGTGCAGATATGAGCACAGCGAATCTAAGTAGCGTAAATTTTGCTAGCGCTAATCTTACAGATGCTAATTTAAGAGGAGCAGATTTGAGTGATGCAATTATAGAGGGTGCATTTCTATGTAACACCATTATGCCTTGGGGGGATTGATAACTCCTCTTGCTAGTAAAATTAGCTGATAGATTGTGAGTCTTTAAGGTAGGGCAGTTTTTCACGCACCAATGAGATATCTTTAGTATCGATTTCAAAAGTAATGAGTGTTTCCTCATAATCAGCACTAACTAGGTCTATACCATCTGGTCCAATAATCTTGCTTTCACCTATAAAGTCAATGCCATTTAATTTACCAGTTGAGTTTGCATAAGCAACAAATATTCCATTTTCAAATGCCCTGGTTCTGCAATTGTATCTAGCAGCAGCTGGCCACAAAGAAGACTGACCAGTTGGAGCAATAATTAGCTCAACCCCTTGAATGGCTAGTTCTCTAATGAGTTCAGGAAATTCGAGTTCATAACAAATAACGATTGCAGTTTTAACTCCTATGATTGAAACGATTGTACTCTCCTTTCCAGGAGTAAATATTTTGGATTCATCTGCAGTCGGAGGCAAAAGTTTTTTACGATGATTTCCTATTGATAATCCATTATGATCAAAGAGTTGAGCTGAGTTATATAGTGTGCCATCGCTTTTCTCAGGATAACCATAAGCAATTGCAGTTTTGTATTTTTTAGCAAGAGAGCTGATTTTAGTGGCGTACTCACCGTCAAGATTTTCGCTATATTGATTAATTTTTTCAAGGCTGCCATATCCAGAAATAAAAAGTTCCGGACAGAGCACTAAATCCAAATTAGGGTATTCATTTAATTGCTTTTTAAGTCTAATAATCTTTTCAAGAGGATCTTCATCTTTCATTTCATACTGAAATATGCCAATATTGAGTTTCATTTTTTGTCTCTATTATTGCGAATCTTTTGAATCCATTTATACGGCTTTATCACAAACCAGTATAGCCAAACTGGAGTGCCCACTATATAAAATATATGCCAGTAAACGTTATAAAAATCAAACCATCCAATGACAATTTGATTATTTAGCTTTGAGTATGTTGTTGAAATGAAGAACGAAAAAAGAAGCCAGCCACAACTTAAATAAAAACTTATTCTGGTTTTTAAAGAAAACTCTATCATCTCAAATAAATATACTTTATAAGATTCAAGATAACTATAATTTACTTTCTGAATTTATAGAAACTATTGATGATAAAAACATTACAAATTTCTGAGAAAGAAGCATGGGATTTGGCATTTAATGCTTTAGTAAATAACCAAACCTCTAATGATAATGCGAAAGAAGTTGCTGATGCACTAGTCAGTGCGGAGTTCGATGGCCAGTCAGGTCATGGGCTATCTAGAATACCATCTTATGTGGAGCAACTGACTTCAGGTAAGGTTAATGGTAATGAGGCTCCTTCCCTTCTCAGTTCAAACGGTAGTGTCATAAGAGTTGATGCTAACAATGGCTTTGCTTATCCTGCAATATCTTTAGCACTCAAAGAGATAACATTAGCCTGTAAGAAGTTTGGAATTGCAGCAGCGAGCATTTCTCGTTCCCATCATTTTGGTCAGGCGGGAAGGCATGTTGAAATTCTGGCTGAGAATGGATTGATTGGCTTGATGTTTGGTAATACACCAAAAGCTATTCCGCCCTGGGGTGGAACGAAAGCTTTATTTGGAACTAATCCTATTGCTTTTTCTGCGCCACGAGATAACGAGCCACCGCTCGTTATTGATATGAGTTTAAGTAAAGTTGCTCGCGGAAAGGTAATGGTTGCTAATCAGCAAAATGAAAAAATCCCTGAGGATTGGGCTATTGATAGTGAGGGTAAGCCAACTAATGATCCAAAGAAAGCTTTAGAGGGCGCTATGTTGCCAATTGGCGATGCTAAAGGCAGTGCACTCGCACTAATGGTGGAGATATTAGCAGCAGGATTAACGGGTTCTAATTTTGGTTTTGAAGCGAGCTCGTTTCTCAATGCAGAGGGCGATTCGCCGGGAGTGGGGCAGCTCATCATTGCGATTGACCCTAGCTTCTTTTCGGGCGATCGTTTTTCTGAGAGGACAGAGACTATTGTTGATTCTATTCTTGAACAGCCATCAACAAGACTTCCTGGAAACAAGAGACTGGAGAAAAGAAAGCTTCGTGATAGCTCACAAAGCATAACCATTTCTAAAGAGTTATTTGAAAAGATTAGTCAGCTTAGCTAAGTAATTAATCTTGATGATTAGATCTAACTTAAACTGGACCTACCAGCATCAACTCCGATAATCTGTCCTGTCATCCATGAGCTCTCATTGTTCAATAGAAATTTAGCAAGTGCAGCAGAATTTAAAGATGTTATTTAGATGTTATTTAGGTGTTTATTTTGTTTATACTTTGTCGTTTATTTGTTCGAACTACTATCAAAATTTATGAAAAAAATACTTACCGCCTTGTTGCTTTTAATTGGAATTGTATCTCAATCCTATGCCGATAAAGAGGTTGCAGAGAGAGCTATAAGATGTTCTGCATTGATATATATTGAGATTACTAGGCCAGAAATGGCAGGCCTCACTGCAGGTGAGGCTTTGATGAACAGAATTTATGCTTACCATATGATTGATGGTAATGATATGGAGATGACTAATGGCCAAATTACTGCAGCTCAAACTGAAGCTATTACTAAGCTTACCCAAGAGTATATAAAAGGTATAAATCTTGCTCAAGAATATCGAAACTGTATTTATTGGATGACCGATATTGCAAAATACATTAATATTTCAGAATACCTCTCTAAGGAAGAAAGTCCCCTAGAGTCTGAAGCTGAAGAGATGGTATTGTTTTTATCAGCGCCTACTGAAACATCGGTGACAACATTTAAAAATCCAATCGAAACTTGGGAGCAGCAAGTTGACCTAGGTTTTGTTGCTTGGGCGTCAAAGGAGTTGGAGGTACCCTATAAAGAAGCAATTCTTAATAAAATTAGTGAAAAATTTGAGTAGAATTTGAATAGTAATAGAAGAACATATTAATGGACAAAAAAACAAGAGACAATTCAGCAATGATGAACGGCCTCTATTGGTGGGGAGTGCCTACGTTGTTTCGTTGTCCATACAAGCCTGAGACGAAAGGGTGTGATATAGCTCTTGTTGGTGTTCCACATAGCACTGGAAACGGGACAACACAGCGCGACCAGCATTTAGGCCCAAGAGCTGTAAGAAATATTTCAGCTCAAGGCAGAAGAGGGCATTTAAAGTTTGGAATTTCCCCTTGGGAGATGTGCGACATTCGAGATTTTGGTGATGTCCCTCTTCCAGAAGCTAATAATAATGAGCAGTGCATTGAACGTATTACTGAGTTCTATGGTGTACTCGGAGAATCTGGTGTTCGGCCTGTTTCAATCGGGGGGGATCATTCGATTACTGGAGGCATTTTGCAAGCAATTGCAAGCCCTAAGTCTAAACTTACAAGAGGAGAAAAAGCTGTCCTCGTTCATTTCGATGCACACACAGATGCGTTTCATCAGCTTGACCATTTTTTAGGAGCAGTCAAATCAGCAGCACACTGGGCAAGCTATTTAGTTAGAGATGGTTTTGTTGATGCATCCAAAAGTATACAAGTTGGCATTAGAGGAAATACGAGAACCTTGGACTGGCTTGACTCAAGCTATGAGCTTGGTTATGAGATTATTACTAAGGACCAGTATGATGAATATGGTGTTGAGAAGTGTGTCAAAATGATTCAGGAGCGGGTTGGAGATGCACCTATTTATATTACATTTGATTTAGATTGCTTAGACGTTACTGTGGCTCCAGGGGTTGCTAATTTAGAGCCAGCCATTGAGGGTTTTAAAATGCCGGATGTTCTTAAGATGCTTCAGGGTCTTCGGGGTAAAAATATCATTGGTGGCGATGTTGTTTGCCTGATGCCAACAGTTGACTCGCCAAATCAAATTACCGCACATGTTGCTAATTCAATTATGTTTGAGATGGTTTGTTTGATAGCCGATAACTTAGGAAATCAGTCTTAAGTTTCAGAGTTTTTTAAATGGATGTCCAAGGCCTTTGTGGAAATTAATGTTTCTAGAAGTGCAAACAACAAAGATCCTGATAGTATCAAGAGACCAAAGCCAAAAATGTAGTTGGCTAGTATGTAATATTTCAGATAAACAAGAATTATTGTTAGTAAGTTAAATATAAAACTTACGACTCCAAAAACTTGCATTCTTCTAATATAGATAACACGTTTTTTGAGAATCTGAAGTTGTTCATCGGCATGTTTGGTTTTTGACTCATTACTTCCCTTAGTTGTCATGGCTCTAATTAAAACACTGAGAGAGTGGAGTCGACTTGTATAGGCAACAAACAATAATGAGATAGCAGGGAATAGAAGTGCGGGAGTAGTTATATCCATAACCTATATTTTAATAACTAATGAGTAATTATTAAGTTTTTATACTAAAACTTTTTCTGGAATAAGGCCACAGCTTTGATTAGCAGGTACAGCAACTTTAATTTTTTTCGGCATTGCTAGATCTAAGCTATTTACATGATCAATGAAAGTTTTCTGGTCATAAGACTCTCTTATCATGGAGTTAAACCTTTTTTCTTCACCAATTGTACTAACAGAAAGTCCGTTATAATCATGCGCTGGATAAACCTCAGTAGAGTCTGGTAGTTTGTAGAGTTTTTGAATAGATTGATATAGAGACTCGGCAGAACCACCTTGAAAATCACATCTACCAGTGCTTCTAATAAAAAGTGCATCACCAGTTAAAACTTTATTGTCAACTAGGTAAGACATACAGCCACCGGTGTGTCCTGGAGTTTCGATTGCTGTTATTTCATATTTGCCGACGTTAAGGATATGCCCGTCACTGGCCATAATATCTGAACAGGCTTCTGCATCCACATTCTCCATCCCTATAACAATCTTCGCTTCTGGGTAGTATTTTTTTAGTGGACAAGCACTAGTTATATGATCTGCATGAATATGAGTTTCGATGATGAATTTAAGATCAAGCTCCAACTCTTTTAGTAAAGCAGTGTCTCTCTCAATCATAATATCAACAGCATCAATAATTGCAGTCTCTTTAGTTTCACTATCGGCTATTAGATAAGTATATGTGCAGCTTTCTCTTTCAAATAGTTGCTTAAAGATTAAACTCATAGTAGACCTATAATTTCATTAAGTAAAATTATAACTCAATTTTAACAATTGTATTTAGACTTCATTCTTTCTGCATGCATGTAGTAGTCATAAAGTTTCAAATCTAAGGCTGCAGGTTCGTCTAGTACAACAGTAGCATTTTGATGATTCTGAAGTATACTGCCAGGACAAAATGAAGACAGTGGTCCCTCAATCATTTTGGCAACCGCCTTGCTTTTATGTTTTCCAAGTCCAATTAAGAGTATATTTTGAGCCTCCATAATTGTGCCAATCCCCATGGTTATTGCCAAAGAAGGCTGAGTTTCTGAACCATCAAAAAATCGAGAATTTTTTGAGATAGTATTTTGTGTGAGCGTTTTAACTCTTGTCCTAGAACTAAAGCTGGAGGTGGGCTCATTAAAGCCTATATGCCCATTTGATCCGATACCTAAAAGTTGAAGATCAATTCCACCATGATTGACAATTTCGGACTCAAAATTTGCACAAGCTAACTCATAATTATTATTGAAACATTCTGGGATAAAGGTATTTTTTTTATCAATATCAACATGATTAAAGAGATTTTGGTTCATATAATTTCGATAACTTTGAGGGTGGTTAGATGATAGTCCTATATACTCATCTAAATTAAACGTTGTTATCTTCTTAAAGCTCAACTGCTCTTGTTCATATTTGCTGATTAAGGCTTTATAGGTTAAAAAAACAGAACCACCTGTGGCCAGTCCAAGAGTCGAGATCTCTTCTTTATTAATAAAATCTGAGATAAATTCAGCTGCAAAATTACTTGCATCATTCTCAGTACGAAGGATGACTACTCTCATTAAAGCTCTCGTTTTATTTGTGAGCCTGCTACCCAGACGTTTTGAATCTGGAAGTCAGAATTAAAGTGAGCAAGATCTGCTCTGTAGCCTTTTTTAAGTTGTCCAAGATAGTCATCTACCCCTAAAAATTCAGCAGGGTAAAGTGTAGCCATTGAGATTGCACTATTAAGTGGTATATTGCATTTTCGATAGGCATTTTTAATAGCGTCAATTTGTGTAATGGAGGACCCTGCAAGTTTTCCTTCTGAGTTAATGATTCGGCCTTTTGATTCACTCACCACTTCATCATAAAGCTCAAAAGACGGCTCTCCATGATTTATTGTTGCCATAGAGTCCGATACAAAAAATAGCTTACCTTTAGGTTTTTGTTTAAATGATAGATGGATTAAGGCAGGGTGGACATGATGTAAGTCAACGATAATGCTTGCATATGCTTCATCAAAATCCAAAGCAGAGCCGACTACACCTGGCTCTCTTGAGGAGATTTGTCCCATTGCATTAAATAGATGTGTAAACCCATTAACACCATACTTAATTGCTTCTTCTAGCTGATCATAATTTGCATCAGTATGTCCCGCCAAGATTTTAAAGCCTAATGCCTTAAGATTCTTGAGTTGTTTTATCGAGATACATTCCGGTGCCAGAGTCAGCATCACTGGGAATGTATCGAGAGTCTCAAATAAATTCATATACGTGGCATTAATAGTATTAATGTATTGTTTTTGATGGACACCTCTATACTTTACATTAAAGAAAGGACCTTCAATGTGGACACCCAAGAGAGACTTATTGTGATTTATTTCATTTGAAATCGTATCAGTGCATTTTTGAAGAACATTAAGAGAGTCGCTAATGACAGTTGGCATAATGCTGGTTGTGCCAAAATATTGGTGAGCTTCAATGATTGTATTGAGACTCTCTTTTTTTGGAGAATTGTTAAACAACATGCCTCCACCACCATTAACTTGCAAATCGATAAAGCCTGGCGAGAGAATTCCCCCATTTAATTCGCGAGTTTCAAAATCTTTAGGAATTTTTGATTCATCAACTAATTCAATTATGGATTCATCTTCAAACAAAAGAGCTTTTTTTTCAAAAAATTCTTTGCCTGAAAATATGCGTGCTCCTTTAAGTGCTGTTTTCATCCTAGCTCCACGACATAATCATAGCGGTCACCACGGTAATAGGATTGAGTATATTCGACTACTCTTCCAGTAGCATCTTTACCTCTTCTTTCAACAAACAAAACAGCACTACCTGGCGCAACTTCGAGTTTATCTGCTAAGTTATCGTCGGCAACAATAGCATGAATATTTTGCTTTGCTGTAACTGGATTCATCTGTTTAGATTCTAGAAGTTCATACAAAGAGTTATCTATTGCTGATGTAATCGATATTATTGACGCCGGTATCACAGCAATTTCATAAAGAAGCGGTTCATTAACCAAGTATCGAACTCGATTCAGTCTATGGACATAGTCACCTTCACTTAAGTTTAAAATTAAAGCTTCTTTTGCAGAAGCTTTGCCCTCTTCTCTAAGCGTGATTCTAGAGAATGACTCAAGACCCCTTTGTTTCATATCAGCAGTAAAGCTATTAAGAGAAGAGAGATTTTTATGGACAACTAGATCAACATTTTCAGTCACAACAGTTCCCGCACCTTGTCTCTTAATAAGCAATCCAATTTCTACAAGCTGGTCAATGGCTTTTCGAACAGTGATTCTTGACATTTTTAAATTTAAAGCCAAATCCCTTTCTGGAATTAGAGCATCACCTGGCTTTAGAAGGCCTTCTTGTATTGCATTATTAAGTGACTTCGATAATTGCTTATAGAGAGATTCAGAGCTATCTTTAGAAGGCCTTAAATAGTGAATTAGGTTTTCTGTAGTCGCCATAAAACTATACTATGCAATTGATTGAAAATTGTCAGAATAAATTAAATTGGTATTTAATTGGTATTATTATATTCTAATTCATTAGGCCGTGTCAATCAGATAATAAATAATTCCAAACAAAAAACATTGTCTTCGATTAATGAATTTATTATTAAAATAGCTAACAAATAAAGGGTTTAAAGCTAAATTTAGAAAAACGTGTAAATCTTATTTGCTTTTTAATAAATACCTGTTATATAATACCATTATATTACCAATTATTTACTAACTAATGTACATTTTCTGTATTAAATTAGCCTATTTTGATAGAGATGTTCGAGGATGAATACAACTGGTTTCGTGATGACAACTTCTATCAATTCAGACAATTGCTTTTGTTCAAGGTTGATTAATAATACTAAAGAGTCGATTGATAATTTTATGTACTGCTTTAGTATTCTTGCACCAGTTCAAGCTATCGAAAACTGTGATATTCACTTTAGTGATGGTGGGTATTCAGAGTTAGTACATCCTGGGGATTTCATATTAAATCCAGGAGAAGAATGGAATTTTAAGTATGCCTATCAAGAGTCAAGACACAGACCTATGAATCATAGATGGTCCCCTCAAGGCTGTTTTATAAAAAAAAATGACGGAGAAGTATTTAATCTCAATATGATTGATATGGATCTAAAAAGAATCTCCTCCGTGGCACCAATACCCAATATTTCGGGAGATAAAACAAATTATGAATCACTTAGATTGGTGCCACACCCTTATTCATGGACTCCAAGTGCAGGAGTATGTAATTTATGTCCACCAATCAATGTAATTGCTGATGAAGATAAAAAAATAGATAATGCTTTTAAATCAGCATCCAAGCTAGGTAATAGGCTTAATTTAACTCTTTTTTCTGGTGTTATGAATGAAGAAAATGTAAAGGCGCCAACTACAGTAAAACTTACACTACATGAACAGTCAGAAGACTCTGCCTACAAAATTACAATAACAAGTGATATTGTTGAAATAGCCGCTGGAGATGAAAAAGGTTTGTATTATGGCCTCATTTCTTTGTTGCAGTTAGCTCAAACCTATAATCAATTAGTTCCTTGTGGTTCTATCATTGATAAGCCTCGTTTTGATTGGAGAGGTCAGCATTTAGATACAGTAAGGCACTTTTATTCCGTTAAAAGCATATTGAAGTTACTAGATTTAATGAGTCTCTTTAAGCTAAATAAGTTTCATTGGCACGGGACGGATGATGAAGCCTTTCGCTTCAAAATGGATAGCCATCCTGAAATTGCTGTTGCGACCTCTAAAAGAGGAAATAATTTATTAGTACCACCTGTTTTTGGCTCCGGACCTGAAGGCACTGGTGGTTGTTATGATACAGAAGATATAAATAAGGTTGTTGAAAGAGCCTCAGCTAACTTTATCGAGGTAATGCCTGAGTTTGATTTACCGGGCCATAACATGTCACTAATTAATTTAATTCCTAGTATGCGAGACCCTGAAGACAAAAGTTTTGAAGTCTCAGTCCAAGGCTATTCAGAAAATACACTTAACCCTGCAATGCCAGATACATGTTCGATCGTTGAGTCGTTGATTGATGATTTATGTAATGCTTTTCCGGGCGATTATATACATTTGGGCGGCGACGAAGTTGCGCCAAAAGTTTGGAGTCAATCTCCCGCAATTGATAACCTTAAAAACAAACATAATCTAAAAAATAGTAAAGATGTTGCCTCTTGGTTCATTAACAAGCTTTCTCATAGAGTCGAGTTAAATAATAAAAAAACTGCATCGTGGCAGGAAGCAGAAGATGGAAATCATCATGATGAAAAAACAGACAAGCTATTGTTTTCTTGGCAGAATCTAGAGTCTGGATTTGAATTAGCAAGAAAAGGTTATAAGGTTGTTCTGTGCCCAGCTGAACACATTTATTTTGATATGGTGCAAAGTAGAAATTATGCAGATCGCGGTGCAAATTGGGCTGCGGTGGTTCCATTCGAGAGTACTGTAGATTGGCAAATTACACCTGAAAATGAGCCAGAAATTGAAGCAAATATAATGGGAATACAAGGCCATCTTTGGTGTGAAACTATTCTGAAAGATGGTGAAATGGAGTCAATGCTTTGTCCAAGAATTATAGGGCTATCTGAGAGTGCATGGTCATCTCAACAAAATAGACGCAAAGGGATTGAATTGAGTGATTTAGCATTCAGTAGTTACAGAAATCTATTTGAAAAAATCGGATGGGACTGTTATAAGTCAGAAAATTTTGATATGATGTCCGATCCAGCAGTGAAAAAAGGAGGCTTTGGTCAATGAGTAATTTGATGAATAAACAGGATCAATCCAATCAAGAAAATGCAAAACGGAGAGCTCAATTATGCTGATATTATGGCTTTTTCTGATTGTTTTTGTTGGAGGTGCTCTAGAATACATCGAGACTAACAGGCTTGCTATTTTTCGATTTATAATAAACTTATCTGCCACTAAAGATAGACCAAAAGCCAGTAGCACAAAGAAAACAGCTTCAAAAGAATCATATAAAGAGCAATTAGCTTCTCCCTCGGATAAGACTTTCAGTAATAAACTTTGGCATTATTTATATTTCACGTTTAAACCAAAAACTAAAGCACAAACAACAACGCTTTTTGCGTGGGCGCTAATCGCCCCTGCAGCGCTCGTTATGTTTTGGGTTGTGGTTTGGCCGCTATATGAAACTTTTCGCTTATCCTTTACTAACTCTAATTTAGCGACACTCATGGGGGGCGCTGAATATGTAGGTTGGGAGAATTATGAAAAAGCTATAGGCGGTAGAAAGTTTCCTTCAATCGTAACAAGAACGTTTTACTGGATGTTTCTTTCTGTTGGTTTAAAAGTAGTTTTAGGTTTGATAGGGGCTACGCTCTTGGCCAGCAACATAAGAGGTAGAGGGATATTCAGAGCGTTAGTGATGCCACCTTGGATAGTTCCAATCGCTATTGGATGTTTCGGATGGTTGTGGCTCTATAATGGACATTTTGGCCTACTCTCAAATTTTGCTGAGATGGCCGGTATAACGAACGGCCCTTTTAGTTTTTTAGCTTACAAACAAAGCGCTTTTTATTCAGCAGTTGTGACCGATGTTTGGATTGGAACGCCAATGGTTACTTTGTTTTTTTTGGCTGCAATTCAGGGAGTTCCTAGAGATCTATACGAGGCTGCATATGTTGATGGAGCATCTCGATGGTATCGCTTTAGAAGGATAACAATGCCCCAGATTATGCCTACAGTAATTTCCATGGCACTACTCTCTGCAATATGGACTTTTAATTCATTTGAAATTATTTGGATTCTGACTGAAGGCGGACCTCGAGGAGCAACCACAACATTGATTATTGATACCTTTAAGACCGCAATATTTAGTTATAAGTTTGGTGCAGGGGCAACAAGAGCAGTTCTTGTCTGCATATTATTAGGTGTATTTTCGTTGATTTATTTAGCGGTATTGGGATGGCTAGGCAAAAAGTATGGATATGAAGGAGTGCAAAAATGATGGATAAATACTCATTACTCCATAAGATAGGAATTTATACATCACTTGGGTTATTTATTACTTTTATGTTGTTACCATTTGTTGAAATGTTTATAGCATCATTAAGACCACTTACTCATTTATTTAGTAGACCAGAAGTACCAGTTGGAGAAACGATGGGATTTCTAGATTTTATGAGTCGTTTTTGGTCAGATAAGATGAGCTTTCAGGCCTACAGAGATATGTGGATTACTGTTCCAAAGTTACCTCGTTACATATTTAACAGTGTTTTGTTATCAACTGCGGTAACGTTTTTTTCTATGTGTTTTGTGATACCTGCTGCATACGCTTATGCGCGTTTTAGTTTTAAAGGAAAGTCTATAAGTCTTACACTTTTTCTAGCGGTTAATATGTTTTCAGGTGCTGTTTTACTTATTCCGCTTTATAAATTGTTGAGAATGTATGGTTTGTTAAATACATACTGGGCAATGATTATTCCGGGTGTGGCATTTTTAATTCCTCAAGGTATTTGGCTCCTTAAAACTTTTTTAGAGAAAATCCCTTATGAATTAGAAGAAGCAGCATTTGTAGACGGCGCCTCTAGACTTTACACATTGCGACGTGTTATATTACCTTTGGCTGTACCGGGTTTAATTGTTGTTGGTATTGCTATATTTATTGGCGCTTATGCTCAGCAATTTTTATTTGCGATTACATTTAACCAGGATAGAGACTATATGCCTCTCCCGGCTGGAATTTTTGAATTTATTGGATATCAAGACGTATTGTGGAATGAAATGATGGCTGCAAGTCTTGTAGGGGTTCTGCCCGTGTTGTTTATTTTCCTGTTTATGCAGAAACATCTCGTAGCAGGTTTAACATCAGGCGCAGTAAAGGAGTGAGTATAAATACTCACAAATAGTGTTACTAGCATTGATTTTGCATGCTAGTAATTTGTTGTAAATATAAAAGGAGAAGTAAATGAAAAATATAAAAAAAGCGCTCTTTTTAGCTTTAATTAGTGCAGGTTTCATGGCACCAGTTCAGGCGGAAGAGGTCCACATGATTCTTTGTGGTGGTGAAATACGTCCCGCTGATCAAATAGTAATAGATGCTTTTGAAGCTAAAAATGCAGGTGTTACGGTTAACGCAGAAGCTGTTCCTTGGGGAACTTGTCAGGATAAATCTATGACACTTGCTGCTGCAGGAGACCCAGTAGGCCTTGCTTATATTGGTTCGCGTACATTAAAGCAACTTGGTCGAAGTGGATTAATTATTCCAGTTGACATTTCTGATGAAATGCAGGCGTTGTATCAACCTGGTGTTCTTGCAACTGTTTCTGACGGAGGTCAATTCTGGGGTTATCCACATGCTTTCTCAACGAAAGCGTTATTCATCAACTGTGGTTTAGTTGAAGCAGCGGGTGAAGCTTGTGTTGCTCCAAGAACTTGGACAGGACTTTACAACATGGCTAAAGCAGTTAATGACAATACCTCAGCTGCAGGGATTGGTATAGCTGCTAAGGACTTTGACAATACTATGCATCAATTCCTAAATTACCTATACAGTAATGGTGGTTCAGTAAGTGATTCAAGTACTGGAGAAATCACTTTCAATAGTCCTGAGACTATAGAGACGCTCGAGTTTATTGGCAAGTTAGCTGGCGTTGCACAGGAAGGCCCAATGGGCTATGAGCGTTCGCAGTTGACACAGCTCTATAATGATAGTCAGATTGGAATGTATATTAATGGACCATGGGGTGCAGGTCAGCACAATGACAATATTGCTGAAATAGTTGTTCCTATTCCTGCAGGCCCAAGTGGTGAGAGCGGTACTCTTCTGATTACTGACTCAATGGCTGTATTTAAAGGCTCTGCTAATGAAGACCTTGCTATGGAGTTGGCTCAGATGATGACATCTGGTGATGCTCAATACGATCTAGATATGAGCTGGGGTTTAACACCAATTCTTCAATATGAAAAAATGAGGGATGATGTTTACTATACAACTGACTATTGGCAAACTTTTGTTAATCCAATAGGTAGTGGTGGACCTGAGCCGATGTTTGAAGACTTTAAGACGCTTCAAGCAGGCATTAATGGTGCAATTCAAGGCATAATCTTGGGCGATGGTTCCGCTGCTGATCTAGCTGCAGAAGCTGCAGAAATTCTTGCAGAGGGCAACTAAGTCAGTTAACTGACAAATCAGGGGCAATGAAAATTGCCCCTGAATTTAATGAGGCTAACATTAAAAGTACGTTCATCTATTGAAGCGTTCTTTCAAGAGTGGCTTTGTATCAAAAACATGTAATAATTTTAAATGCGTAAATAAAGTACGCACAAATTAGGGAAAGTAGTATGGCGAATGTAAAACTTGAGAATATTAGTAAAAGCTTTGGTGAAACTGAGGTTTTATTTGATATTAATCTTGCGATCAATGATAAAGAGTTTGTTGTTTTTGTAGGGCCGTCAGGTTGCGGAAAAACAACTTTGCTGAGAATCATTTCAGGTTTGGAAGAGGCTACAATTGGAAGTGTAATAATAGACGGCAATGATGTTTCTAATGCACCCCCAGTCGAAAGAGGCATTTCTATGGTGTTTCAGTCTTATGCACTTTATCCCCATCTCTCAGTATTTGAAAACATCGCTTTTCCTCTAAGAGTTGCAAAAATTAATGAAAAAGAGCTGGAGGCAAAGGTATTGAAAGCTGCTGATATTTTGCAATTAAGGGATCGTTTAGATTTCAAACCTGGACAGCTTTCGGGTGGTCAGCGACAAAGGGTTGCGATTGGTCGCTCCATTGTTAGAGATCCAAAGGTGTTTCTCTTTGACGAGCCTTTATCTAATCTCGATGCGGCACTTAGAGGTGATATGAGGGTAGAGCTTGCAAAGCTTCACCAAAACTTAAATACAACAATGATTTATGTCACACATGATCAGATCGAAGCAATGACAATGGCCGACAAAATAGTTGTTTTACATGACGGCCTGATTGAGCAAGTAGGTTCACCAATGGATTTGTATCATAACCCTAAATCAAAATTTGTTGCCGGATTTATTGGACATCCAAATATGAATTTTCTAAAAGCCAGTGATACAAAAATCAATAACGGCAAATTGACAGCTAGTATTAGTGACACTCCAATGAATTTGCCAATAGAGGCGGGAGATACCAAAACGGGAGACGATATAGAGATTGGTATTCGACCAGAAGATATAGAGGTTTCTGACAAGGGAGGCATGTCGATGAATGTCGATGTTGTTGAGCACATTGGAGCAACTGTAATCCTTTATGGATCTGTTTTAGGTAATAATAATTTCTGTGCTGTGTTACCAAGCGACACAGTTATTAAGCCGGGCGATAAGATTCATCTAACTATAGACCCTAATAAATGTCATGCTTTCAATACATCAGGTCGAGCACTTCAAAGAAGCTAGAGAGAATAAATTAGGAGATTCATTGTGAGAACAGGTATTGTTGGCTTAGGGTTAAGGGCTGGAAATGTTCTAAAAATGATCAAAGAGTGTATGCCAGAGATGGAGCTAGTTGGTTATGTTGATCCTGACCCATGCGGCTTTTCAATCATTGAAGAGCACTCAAGCAGATTAAATCAATATGAAAATCTTGGTCAGATGATCAATGAAAGTAATCTTGACCTTTTATGGGTAGCATCACCTAATCATCTTCATATGGAACATATCCGTTTGGGGCTCCAAGTAGGTTTGCGAGTGTTTTCAGAGAAACCCATCGTCACAACAAAAGAAGATAGTTTTGAACTTGCAAAGTTAATTCAGAAATATGGTGAAAATCATTTGGTTGTTGGACTAGTTTTAAGGTACTCAGTCCATATGAGGGAAATGAGAAGAGTGCTTGATGCTGGAATATTGGGAAAAATTACTTCACTTGAAGCTAATGAGCATATAGCACCTTATCACGGCTCATTCTTTATGAGAGATTGGCGAAGACTAGAGAAGTATTCTGGCGGCTTTATGCTAGAAAAGTGTTGCCATGATATTGATCTTTATAATGGTATTGTCGGTGAAAGACCTACAAGAGTTGTCAGTTTTGGAGGGAGAAATAATTTTATTCCTTCTGAGGAGCCTCAGGGTAATGAGCACGATGACGTTTACCAAAAAAAACCCTCCTATTGGGAGAATGTTGACAACCCCTTTACAAGTGATGCAGATATTATAGATCATCAAAATGCATTAATTGAATATCCAGATAATGTTACTTTCTCTTTTCATACAAGTATCAATGTGCCTGATGAGCAAAGACGATTTTGCATCATTGGTACAAGAGGAATGGCAGAGGGAGATTTTGGTCGTGGAGGACTTAGAATTTCAGACGTTAGAACTGGAAAATGTCTAGAGGACCACGATTTTAGTTATCCAGCTTCCTCTGAGGCAAGAAATTATCCTTCACACTATGGGGCAGACAAGCTAATGTGTGAAGATATTGTCAGTTTCCTTAGAGGCGATTTAAGCTCTTTGCCAGTGGGACCAAAGGAGGCGATAGAAGCTGGCCTTGTTGCTATGGCGCTTGACGAGAGTATGAAAACTGGACAGATTGTTGATATGGCAGAAACTTGGAAAAAGCTTGATTCACTATATTAAAGGAGGTAAGTTTTGATTAAAGGTATAAGTTATCTTTCTTTTGAGAATGGTCTTTCAAATAATGAATCTATTGACTCTGCCCTACTTCAAACCAAATCGAATGGCTTTGATGCTCTAGAATTATCAGTTTCTAGTGAAGGCGTTATTAATACAAATACGTCAAAGGCAGAATGCAAGGCTATTCGCAACAGAATTAACAACTCTGGTATTTTTGTAGACAGTATTGCAACCGGTATGAGCTGGGGAGTTAGTCCAACAAGTGATGATGAATCCATTAGAAAAAAATCGATAAGCCTTCATCAGGATGCATTAAAAGTTTCGAGCTATCTTGACTGCAAGGCGCTTCTATTCGTTCCTGGAGTTGTTAAAAGCCCTATCTCAACAGAAATAGTTCGTTATGACAAGGCACTTGAGCGGCTCAGAGATGCAATTAATCAAATGCTACCGATTGCAGAAGATTTAAATGTTGACTTGTGTATGGAGAACGTGTGGAATGGTTTCTTTTATTCTCCAATTGAACTTCGAGATTTTGTAGACTCATTTGATTCTGATAAATTGGGTGTCTATCTTGATATCGGTAACTTGATTGGCTATCAACAATACCCACCGCATTGGGTTGAACTTCTCAATTCCAGAATCAAGAGAGTCCAAATAAAAGATTTCCAGGAGAATTTTGACTGGACTGGCAGCTTTAGTTTTTGTGATATTGGTGCTGGCGACGTTCCTTGGAAAGAAACAATTGCAGCTTTAAACTCTATCCATTATGAAAGCACTATCATTGCAGAAATGCTTCCATGGGACGAGACAATTTTGTCCCGAACATCTGCAGCAATGGATCAGTTGTTCAATTTTAAATCGAATTTATAAATCTTATGAGCAACAAACTTAAAGTTGGAATTATTGGGCTGGGTAGTATGGGCTCTACTCATCTAGATATATATTCAAAAATAAACGAAGTTGAGGTTGTCGCAATTGCGGATTCAATCCAGAGCAGACTTGATGGTTCAAGCAAGGCCGAAGGCAATATCAGTGGGCAAGCTGAAGGAGGAGTTTCAGGGCTGAGTGCAAAAAAATATCTTGACGGGATGGATCTAATTGATAATCCAGATATTAATATTGTAGATATTTGTGTTGGAACGGACCTTCACTTTGCTTTTGTTGAGGCTGCACTAGCAAAAGGCAAACACGTTTTAGTTGAAAAGCCTTTATCGAGAAATTACGATGAGGCTAAAAAAATAATCCAGTTGTCAGAGAACTCTTCATGTCATATTATGTCTGCGATGTGCCTCAGATATTGGCCTGCATGGGTTTTTTTAAAAGAGGCAATTGAAACAAATGAGTATGGAAAATGTTTATCACTTAACTTCAAGAGACAAACAAGCTTTCCAGGAGGTGCTTTTTACTCTGACGACAATCAATGTGGCGGAGCACTTCTAGACCTGCATGTACATGACACTGATTTCATTAACTACTGTTTGGGGCTGCCAGATGCAGTTTTTAGCCAAGGATACAAAGGGCCAAGTGGTGGCATAGACCATGTGGTCACTAACTATATTTATAAAAAAAATGATCTATCGCCTCTAGTCAGTGCAGAGGGTACATGGACAATGCAGGAGGGTTATGGTTTTAATATGTCATACAACGCTAATTTTGAAAATGGAACGCTCAGCTACCTTTTAGACAAAGATGAAACTCTAAGGCTTTTTATGTCTGGGCAAGAGCCCGTATTTATAGATTTAAAAGAAGGAATGGGGTATGAGTTTGAAATCCGCACTTTTATTAATGAAATCCTGTCTGGAAGAACCACAAATTTTGATTTATTGAGGCAAGCTGCGGAGACTATTGCTATTATAGAAGCTGAAAAAAAAAGCATTGAAACCTGCTCGGTTGTGCCAATTATGATTTAAGTCAAATTGACTAATCTAGATAATTCTAGTAGGAGCCTAGTTTAAAGTCATCCCAAACTTGTTGTGCGAGAGTACCAATGTATTCATCATCGTTTTCTATAGCCTGTTTAATCCAGAACCTTGCCTCTAAGATGTTTTTATCTTCACCTTTTCCAAGAAGATACATTCTTCCAAGGTTGTATTGAGCAGGTGCATCTCCTTGCTCAGCGGCCTTAATAAACCAGCTGAATGCAAGATAGTCATTTTGGCTCGCACCTTGTCCACGAAGGTATAGGTTTCCTAAATTATATTGAGCATTAACATATCCTTGCTGTGCAGATTTTGTGTACCACTCAATTGCAGCTTTAAAATCTTGAGGTGTTCCTTTGCCGTTTGCATGCATCCAACCGAGATTGTATTGAGCTCTTGCATCTCCCGCTTCTGCAATAGGTGTCCACTCAAGAACTGCTCCCTGATAGTTCCCGGCGTGATAGGCATCCTGTCCATCTTGATAATCAGCAGAAGAATTAGAAACAATAATAAAATAGAATAAAAAAGCCAATAGAGTGTGTTTTTTTGTCATTATTCTCCTTGAGTATATGAACAAATTTAGTCTAGAAAATCAAATGACAAATATCTTAACATATTTATATTTAAAAATGCGGCTTTGAATGATTCAAATTGCGATTTTAAATCCAAATTCACTATAGAATAGACTTGCTGTTTTGAGGCAAATTACATGCTCTTGTAACAATGTAAATTTCCATACGAAAGGCTGATTAAAATTCATGGACAAAATAAAATTATTTTCTTGTTTTTTTCTATTTCAGATTTTTTATTCTGTCCAAGCTTCTGCTAATGAGCTTCGAATTGCCGTAGCTAGTAATTTTTATCCAGCACTCAAAGAAATTGTGAGGAGCTATAAGCTTTATCAAAATCATAATCTAGGTCAAAAACAGAATGTGGTCCTTATTCCGGGATCTTCAGGCAAGCATTTTGCCCAAATTATGAATGGCGCACCTTTTGACATTTTCTTTTCTGCCGACGATAAAAGGCCATTATTACTAGAGAAGAATGGAAAGACTATAAATAACTCAAGAAAAACTTATGCACTCGGCCAGCTGATATTGTGGAGTCCAATCGATAATCTTATTGACGAGAATGCATCAGTCCTTCAAAGCAATGATTTCAGGTTTATAGCGATGGCTAACCCTAAAATTGCACCTTATGGAGAGGCTACTAAAATGGCACTAACATCAATGAATCTTTGGGATGCACTTGAAGAAAAGTTGATAAGAGGGGAGAATATTGCCCAAACATTTCAGTTTGTGTATAGTGGAAATGCAGAACTAGGCTTTATTTCATTTTCACAAATTGTTAATTCTAACCTCAAGATAAATGGCACTTATTGGAAAGTACCAAGTGTGCTTTATGAGCCAATAGAGCAGCAAGTAGTTTTATTAAATGAGAGTGCTATGGCTAAAGATTTCTTGTCTTATTTTTTAAGTGAAGAATCGCAAAACATTGTTTCAAGATTTGGATACGGTGTTCCCAAATGATTAATGAATACGATCTTTCTGCACTTATTGTAACCATTAGATTGGCCGTAGTAAGTACTGTTATTTTGGTAATAATTGGAACACCATTAGCCTGGTGGTTGTCTCAGACAAAAATTAAGTTTAAAGTAATAATCGAAGCTTTTATTGCCTTGCCGCTTGTGCTTCCGCCAACAGTATTAGGGTTTTATTTGCTAATCACCTTAGGATCTAATGGTCCGATAGGTAAATTTCTAGAATCTTTGGGCGGAAATTCCATAGCATTCACTTTTACTGGATTAGTGATTGGTTCGGTTGTCTACTCTCTGCCATTTGTTGTTCAGCCACTTCAAAATTCATTTAGTTCTATTGGAAAACGGCCCTTAGAGGTTGCATCTACTCTAGGAGCGTCTAAGTTAGATCGATTTTTTTCAGTTGTTGTTCCCCTATCAAGATCAGGTTTTTTGACAGCTTCGATTTTAGGCTTTGCACATACTGTTGGTGAATTTGGAGTAGTCCTAATGATAGGAGGCAATATACCTGGGGAGACTGGGGTCCTCTCTATTGCAATTTATGACCATGTTGAGGCAATGGAGTATGGACAGGCACATATATTATCTGGTGGTCTTTTGCTCTTATCTTTTTTATTGCTAATCTGTGTCTACGTATTCAATAGGCGATTTTCAATTTTGAGGAGCGCAGAGAGATGATTGAATGCAAAATCAAAGTTACGCTAGGAAGCTTTATTCTTAATGCCAACTTTAAAATACCAGATCAGGGAGTTACGGTTATTTATGGTTCATCTGGCTCAGGAAAAACAACTTTATTAAGAGCTATTGCTGGATTAGAAGAGAGTAAAGACGGTTATCTTAAGTTGGGCAATCTAATTTGGCAGGATGAAACAACTTTTGTGGAAACACACAGGCGTCAAATTGGTTACGTATTCCAAGATGCCGCTTTATTTGAACATCTAAACGTTCGAGGGAACCTCGACTATGCGATTAAGCGCACATCGGTCTTAAATAAAGAGTACATAAATTCAATATACAGTTTATTGGATATCGAGTCTTTAATGGATAGAGATACAAAACAACTCTCTGGTGGCGAAAAGCAGCGTGTCGCAATTGCAAGGGCTTTGCTAGTTAAGCCGAAAGTTTTGCTCCTAGATGAGCCTTTATCGGCTCTCGATGTTAAACGTAAAAATGAAATATTGCCATACCTTGATTCTCTTCATAATCAACTAGATATTCCAATTCTTTATGTAACTCATTCCCAAGATGAAACCTCGAGATTGGCAGACCATCTAATGCTGATTGAGGATGGTAAGATTATTGGTAGTGGGCCAATTGATGAGATGCTTACTAGTTTCGATATGCCTTTGTCGCATAGCTATGATGCAATATCAATTATTCATGCTAAGGTTATAAGCCGTGACCCAGATTTTAATTTGATGCGCCTTGAATTTTCAGGTGGAAAGTTTGTTGTTCCAGACAATGGCCTGCCTACTGAAAGCCTTGTTCGAATAAGGGTTGCAGCTCGTGACGTAAGCCTTACAAAAAATAAGCAGACTGATACAAGCATTTTGAACATTTTTCCAGCAGTGGTTGAAGAGATAGTGCCTGAAGGTAAAGCACAAGTTATGGTTCGTCTCAAAATGAACGAGGTTGTTTTACTCGCATGTTTAACTAGAAAATCATCATCAACACTCAACTTAGAAAACGGTTTAAATGTTTTTGTTCAAGTTAAAAGTGTAGCAATCCTCTCTTAGCTGGTCTCAAGGTTTACCCTTAGTCGTTTAACTGGTCGCTCATCGATAAAGACATGTATCAGAGCTGTAATGGCAGCAATGACAGCAGCCCACCACCATACTTGATCGTAGGATCCAGTTGTATCAAATAGATAGCCTCCAAGCCAAACCCCTGTGAAGGACCCAATTTGATGGTTTAAGAATACTACTCCGTAGAGGGTTCCCATAAATCTTAAGCCAAACATTTGTGCGACTAACCCCGAAGTAGGAGGAACGGTTGCTAGCCAAAGAAGACCAGTTGCGAAAGAAAATGCATAGATTGTTTCAGTCGAAATGGGCAGTATCAAAAATAAAACAATCACAATCGATCTTGCTGCATATATATAAGTAAGAATCCATTTTTTTGAATAAATTCCTGATAGATGTCCTGAAACAAGGGATCCAAAAATATTACAAAGGCCAATAATGGATAAACTGGCTGCAGCAACAGAGCTATCAAACCCCTTGTCTGCAAGATATGAAGGCATATGAACAGTAATGAATGCTAATTGAAATCCGCATACAAAAAATCCGGCAATAAGGAGCCAGTAATGAATATGACCTGATGCCTCATTGAGCGCTTCTTTAAGATTCTGTTCTGGCTCATTATCAATAGTTACATTTGTCTTGGCATCGCCTTTAAAAATAGGCGAGAAAAGAATCATAGATAGTGCTGCAATTGCCATCAATATGAGAGCAGTTTGCCATCCATAGGCTACAAGAAATTCTCTTGCTATTGGGATAAATATAAACTGACCAGCTGATCCTGCAGCTGTGCCAACACCTAGTGCAAGTGCCCTTTTTTCTGGAGCAACCATTCTTGCCATAGCAGGCAGAACCACCCCTAAGCCTGTTCCAGCAATACCCATACCAATGAGTATTCCAGCCCCCAGATGAAGACTCATAAAGCCTTCGGCAGTAGCTGTAATGTAGAGGCCTAGTGAGTAAAGAATGGTTCCAACAATAACAACTCTGGTTGTTCCAAATTTATCAGCAAACGCTCCAGCAATTGGCTGAGTTAGGCCCCACAAGAGGTTTTGAAGTGCTAGAGAGAAGGCGAAGACTTCTCGGCCATATCCAAACGTTTCAGAAACTGGTTTTAAAAAAAGACCCAGTGAAGACCTCCAACCAAAATTAATAGCAAGGAGGACACATGCTAAAGCTATCGCTATACTGAAAATTTTTTTATGTTGCGCCATTATTTCTCACTAGAAAATCTAACGACAGTATAACCATTATTATTTGACGAGCTCACCTATTAATATTAATATGTATTTAATTTTTTTTCAGCAATAGAGAGAGTTTAGATGCGAATTTTGGTTTTTCAACATGTTGATTGTGAACACCCAGGTTCATTGAGGCAGTTTTTAGCTGAAGATGGAATTGACTGGGATCCAGTATATTTGCATCGTGGAGATAAAATTCCCAATTTAAATCTTTATGATGTGCTCTGGGTAATGGGCGGTCCAATGGATGTATGGGATATTGAAGAAAATCCATGGCTTATTGATGAAAAAGCAGCAATTAGGCATTGGGTTAGTGACTTAAAAAAGCCTTATCTCGGATTGTGTTTGGGGCACCAGTTACTTGCAGATGCTTTAGGAGGTACATGTGGGCCTCAAAAAGTTCCTGAGATTGGTGTGCTTGAAATAGAGTTGACAGAAGAAGGAAAGAGAGACCCACTTTTTCAAGGAACAGCGGAAAAACAGCACTGTCTTCAGTGGCATTCAGTTAGAGTGGCTCAAACACCAGAAGGGGCTGTTGTTTTGGCGAAATCTGATGTATGCTCTATTCAGGCTATGCGTATAGGAACAAATGCATGGTCTATGCAGTATCACGTTGAAATAGAGTCAGATACTGTAGATAACTGGGGAGCGATTCCTGCATATGCGGAAGCACTCACCAATACATTGGGTGAGGGCGCACTATCAAGCCTGAAAAAAAATACCGATAAACATTTGGGTCAATGTTTAAATTGTGCAAGGCAAATTTATGACAACTTTATGAGGCTAATAGTTTAGTTTAATTCAAGTTTTTTCATTTGTTTTTTTCATCTGACTTGAATAGGAAAATATTACTTAAATACAGTAACTTAAAGGCAAAATTGTCCGAATAAACTTCTCCAATATGAAAAAAGTTTAAAATGTAAATTTAATGATTGACACTGAAATTAATTCAAGGTATCTTTCCGCTTTTACATGTATATATTGGATACTACCTTAGGGGGCAGTGATGAGTGAAGAAGATGATTTTGACCTAAACGACCTTGATGACAAGGAATTGGTTGAACAAATCCAAGACGATTTATATGATGGTCTTGATGCTGAGGTAACAGAGGGCACTGAAATACTTCTCTCAAGAGGTTGGGATGCAAACGATGTACTGGGTGAAGCCTTAGTAGCAGGCATGAAGATTGTAGGTATTGATTTTAGGGATGGCATTCTATTTGTTCCTGAAGTTTTAAAATGCGCAGGTGCTATGAAAGGCGGAATGGGAATTTTAAGACCCATTCTTGCTGAATCAGCCGAAGATACTTCGCTAGGTAAATTTGTAATTGGTACAGTGAAAGGCGATATCCATGATATTGGTAAAAATCTCGTTGGAATGATGTGCGAAGGTGCTGGATTTGAAGTGATTGATTTGGGCATTAATAATCCTGTCGAAAATTATCTTGAAGCGGTTGATACTCATGAACCAGTTATACTTGGCATGTCTGCGTTGCTAACAACTACAATGCCTTATATGGGAGTTGTTGTTGAGGAGATGGAAAAAAGAGGAATGCGAAAAGATGTTCATATTATGTGTGGGGGCGCTCCTCTGAATCAAGAGTTTGCTGATTCAATTGGTGTGCCTGCGTATGGTCGTGATGCTGCAAGAAGTGCTGAAATGGCAGAAGAGTACGTCCGTGGTTTGAGTAAAAAGCGTGCCCATAGATAAGGAAGTCGCTGATGAGAATAAAAAAAGATTAGTATTAGGTTGTGGTGCACTTGTTTACGATCTTTTAAGACTAATCAAGCAAAACCCTTCATTTTCGGATAAAGTTAATCTTCAATGTTTGCCAGCAGGTTGGCACAATACCCCCCAATTAATTGCACCAGGAGTGGAGGATTACTTATCTAAAAATGCTCATCTTTATGAAGAAGTATATATAGCTTATGCTGATTGTGGAACTGGTGGTGCTCTTGATAAGGTTATAGATAAGTATCAGGCTAAGCGTATAGATGGAGCGCATTGTTATGAATTTTTTGCCGGAAAAGATGTTTTTGAAAAGTTATCAGAAGAGGAAATAGGAACCTTTTATTTAACAGACTACTTGGTTAAAAATTTTAATAGAATAATGATTAAAGGACTCGGTCTTGATAAACATCCAGAACTTTTTGAGGTCTACTTTGAACATTATAAAAAGCTAGTATATTTGGCTCAAACAGAAAATGAACAATGGAAGAAAGATGCAGAGCAGTATGCAAAAGATTTTGGCTTTGATTATGAATATAGGCTAGTTGGTACGGGTAGTCTTGATTCTGTTTTTGAAGAAATAGATATTGAGCCATTAAGTATTTGATTAAGATAGTTAAGTAGGGTTAATTGTATTATGAATTTTAGGAAGAAAAAATAATGTCAATTCTAAGTGCATTTTCCACAAAAGAGAAAGGCAAGAAAGTTAGCGACCATCTTAAAGATCTTTTAATTGATTTTTCAATTGAAGTCATGCCTCGTACTGCATCTAACATTGAGAATTTCAACGACATACTTCCTCAAAATACACGGGTTTATATTGCGCATATTGAAGGCGTTCCAATAGAAGAAATGGTTACGACTGCTAAAAGACTTAGTAACGAAGGTTTTAATGTTATGCCTCACTTTCCAGCTCGTATCATTAAAGACAAAAATACTCTCGAGGATTGGATACAAAAATATCAAAATGAAGCAGGTGTTGAGCAAGCTTTACTCTTAGCTGGAGGAGTTAGTAAGCCTTATGGAAGCTTTGAAAGCTCAATGCAGTTAGTCGAAACCGAGCTTTTTGAAAAGTATAAATTCAAGCATCTTCATTTTGCTGGGCATCCTGAGGGCAATAAAGATATTGATAACGACGGCTCAACTAAGAATGTTGATGCAGCCTTAAGCTGGAAACAAAAATTCAAAGAACGAACCGATATTGATTTAGCTTTAACGACCCAATTTTGTTTTGAGGCTGGCCCCGTTATTGAGTGGGCAGATTCATTAACGACTAGCGGGATAGATATTCCAATTCATATTGGAGTTGCAGGTCCTGCTAAACTTCAAACTTTAATTAAGTTTTCTATTGCTTGTGGCGTTGGTCCATCTCTTAGAGTTTTGCAAAAAAGAGCAAAAGATGTTAAGAAATTATTATTACCTTTTGAGCCAAATGAATTTTTAGAAACATTGGCTGTTCACAAAAAGGAAAACCCAAACTTTAATATCACAAATGTCCACTTTTTCCCTTTGGGGGGTATAAATGTGAATGCTAAGTGGATTAAGAGTGCAATAAACAACTAATTATAGGAGCAATTAAATTGGCAACAACTACATTATCATCTGCCTCTAAAGAGGTCACTATCGGTTTTGGTCATCCATTTGTAATGATTGGAGAAAGAATCAACCCAACTGGTAGAAAAATTTTAGCCGCAGAAATGAAAGAAGGAGATTATTCACGTGTAGTTTCTGATGCAATAGCGCAGGTAGAAGCAGGTGCTCAAATGCTGGATGTAAATGCAGGAATCCCTTTGGCTGATGAGCCTGCAATTTTGGCAGAATCAATCCGGCGTCTTCAAGCAGTTGTCGATGTTCCAATTTCAATTGATTCTTCAATTATTGAAGCACTTGAATCTGGTCTAGAGGCCTATCAAGGAAGAGCTCTTGTAAACTCTACAACCGGTGAAACAGAGGTGCTTGAGCGTGTACTTCCATTAGTTAAGAAATATGATGCAGCTGTTGTTGCAATCTCTAATGATGAGACTGGCATTAGTGAAGACCCTAATGAAAGATTTAAGGTTGCCAAAAAGATAGTAGAGCATGCGGCCGACTACGGAATAAAGCCTGAAGACGTTGTCGTTGATCCATTAGTGATGCCAATTGGCGCTATTTCTCAGGCAGGTAATCAGGTATTTGAATTGGTTAGGCGCCTTCGCAGTGAGTTAAAGGTAAATACAACTTGTGGCGCCTCTAATGTAAGCTTTGGTTTGCCTCAAAGAAATGGAATTAACAACGCTTTTTTACCAATGCTAATTGCGGCTGGAATGACATCTGCAATTTTGAATCCATTGCATCCTGAACTTGTTCAGGCAATTCGAGCGGGTGATGTTTTGACTGGTGTTGATGAAGGCTGTAGTAGCTGGATATCGGCCTACAAAGAGCCTTCCAAAGAAGGAGATAGCCCAAGAGGTGAAAGACGAAGAAGAAGGAGGAGAGCATAAATAATGCCAAGAATTGAGTATAAAGGATCTTGTGTTTGTGGACAGACAACCTATACAGCCTATGATTTGAATGATATTTCTTATTGCCACTGTGATCAATGTCGAAAAATGACAGGACATTACATGGCTGCATCTCAAGTAAATAGGGATGACATCAAAATCAAGGGTAAGATAAAGTGGTTTTATACTCATGAAGGATCAAGACATGGCTTTTGTGATAATTGTGGTGCCAATATGTTTTGGCAAAATGACAATAAGTCAACAATAAGCGTTACTGCAGGAAGCTTAGATGATTCAAAGGACTTAAAGATTTGGCACCATATTTTTATTGAAGAGAAGGGATGTTATTACAATATTAATTTTGATGAGCCACAAAGCAGAGGTTATGGCGATAGTAACATTGATTAAGAACAGCAAAGATGGAAGATAATTTTCAAGTATGCTTTACCCCTTCGGGTCGTCAATTTAAAGGCGAATTTGGCAACACTTTGTTACAAGTTGCTCAGGATGCCGGGGTTGCGATTCGCTCGTTATGTGGAGGTTATGGTCAATGTCACCAATGCTGGATTGAAGTTTCTGAAGGAGAGCATCCAAAATTTGGCGTTAAGTGTGAACCTGAAAATGTTAGCGCTCTAACGAGACTTGAAAGACAGTTAATAGTCGACAATCCTTCCTATAAAGGTAAAAGATTGGCATGTCAATCTTGTATTCAAGGCGACTTAGTAATCGATGTTCCAGAGGAGAGCCAAGAGCATAAAGCCTATATAAGTAAAAAAAACAAAGCCCAGAATTACTCGATTTCAAGTGCAATAAGCCTTGTTGATTGCACTCTTGAAGAGGCTACGCTAGACAAAAACCCTTCAGCTTCAGAAAACCTTATTGCACAAATTGCAAAGCAAGGAATTACGGCCAATATTGATTTTAGTTTGCTAAGGGAGTTGCAACCACTGATTCATAAAACCAAGGGCAATCTTACTGTTGCAATTAGAGATAGAAGTCAAATTGTCGCTGTTTATCCCCAAGGCAAAAATCAAGTATTAGGGGCGGCAATTGATATTGGCTCTACAACGTTGGCGCTATATGTCTATGATTTGAAAGACGGTAAATTGGTTTATGAGTCCTCTGCAATGAATCCACAAATTCGTTTTGGTGAGGATTTAATGAGTAGAGTTTCATATGTAATGATGAACAAAGGAGGAGATGAAAAATTAACCATTGCAGTTAGAACAAAAATCACCGAAATGCTTCATGATGCTTGTGAAAATCTAGAAATTGAGTCAAACAAGTTGCTAGAAGTTGTTTTGGTTGGAAATCCAATTATGCATCATATCTTTTTTGGAATTTCACCAGTTGAATTAGGCCAAGCACCGTTCACATTATCAATTAGAGAATGGCTTGATGTTGATGCTAAAGATTTAGGTTTTGATCTTTACCCAAAAACCAGATTATCATTTTTACCTTTGATTGCAGGACATGTAGGGGCAGATACTGCAGCCGCATATCTGAGTCAAATGGATATTATGCAATCAGAAACCACCTTGTTGGTTGATATTGGTACAAATGCAGAAATAATGCTCTCTAAAAACGGAAAAGTTTATGCGACATCATCGCCAACTGGCCCTGCATTTGAAGGAGCTGAGATCAGCTCTGGAGTGAGGGCAACTTATGGTGCGATAGAGAGAGTCAGAATAGATAAAGAGACCTTAAAGGTTCGCTTTAAAGTAATTGGTTGTGATGCTTGGTCAGATGAGCCTGATTATGAATTAGTTCAAATGAAGGCAGTTGGAATTTGTGGAAGTGGCATTATTGAGGCAATTGTTGCTTTAGCTGAGGAGGGTATTATTGATCAGAGTGGACTTTTTGTAGAATCTAAAGCACCAGATCTTTTTTCAAAAAAAGGAAATACAACCCGATTTTTACTTGTAGATCAAGGCGATAAATCAATCTATATTGAGCAAGTCGATATACGTTCAATTCAATTGGCTAAAGCAGCATTGTCAGCTGGAGTATCGATATTAATGGACTACCTAGATTGTAAGGAGTTTGATAAGGTTCTATTGGCTGGTGCTTTTGGTGCTCACCTAGATCCTAGATATGTTGCTCTTTTGGATATTATTCCAACATCAACGGCTGAAAAAATAATTTCAGTCGGAAATGCTGCCGGTATTGGTGCTAGTGCAGCTTTACTCGATGTAAATAAGAGAAAAACAATTATTGATGCTGTCGATGAAGTGGTAAAAATTGAGACAGCTACAGAGTCCAGATTTCAAGAGTTTTTTGTTGATGCAATGAAATTTAGTGTATCACCAGTTAAGCAACAACAAATCAAAAAAGTTAGACGCCGAAAAAAAGTGTCTTAAGTTTACTAAGGAGAATTTTAATGGCTAGAGAAAGAAGAAGACGTAGGGGTGGAGCTGTTGATGAGTCTGATGCGCAGAATATTCCTAAAGCGCCACCTTATATAAAACGAAAAATACCACACTATAGTATTCTTAGTGATGATGATCTGACTGTCATAGAAGAAAATGCAGAGACTATTTTAGAAGAGATTGGCATTGTTTTTTCTGAAGATCAAGAGGCGCTTGATATCCTTGAAAAAGCTGGCGCTAGTATTGATGGGATGAGAGTTAGATTTCCAAGAGGGATGTGTCGAAAACTAATACAAGATAACGCTCCAAAGCAATTTACTCAATACGCTCGTAATCCTGAAAGAAATGTTGAAATTGGTGGCGACAATATGGTTTTAGTTCCTGCTTATGGCCCACCATTTGTTCATGATCTTGACGAAGGGAGGCGCTATGCAACAATAGAGGACTTTAGAAATTTTGTTAAGCTTGCCTATATGTCTGATAACCTCCATCATTCGGGCGGCACAATTTGTGAGCCTGTCGATTTACCAGTCAATAAGCGCCATTTCGATATGGTTTATAGCCACATTAAATATTCAGATAAAGCTTTTATGGGTTCTGTTACAGCGGCTGAGAGAGCCCAAGACACTCTCAACATGGTGAAAATAGTATTTGGAGATGAATTTGTTGATAAAAATTGCGTGTTAGTAAGCCTAATTAATGCAAGCTCACCGATGGCATTTGATGCAACAATGTTGGGTGCACTAAAAGTTTACGCCAGAAACAATCAAGCCACAATTGTTACACCATTTATTGTTGCAGGTGCAATGGCTCCAACAACTGCTGCAGGTGTTGCCGCACAAAGTCTTGCAGAAGGGCTTGCGGGTATGGCATTTGCTCAGCTTGTGAGGCCTGGTGCGCCTGTTATATATGGTAATTTTGTGACTGCAATGTCAATGAAATCTGGCGCTCCAACATTTGGTACTCCTGAGGCTGGTCACATGATGAATATATCTGGAGCACTTGCAAGAAGACTTGGGGTGCCATTTAGAAGTGGCGGTGGCTTTAATGGAGCAAAAATGCCAGATGCTCAGGCAGGATATGAAGCTGCAAATACTATTCAGGCAACAATTAATTCAAGTGTTAATTTCAACCTCCATACTGCAGGATGGCTTGAAGGAGGCTTATGTATGAGTTATGAGAAATTCATCATGGACGCTGATCAAGCAGGGATGATGAAAGTTTCTGCAGAGGGAATTGATATGAGTGAAAATGGTCAAGCAATGAACGCAATTCGTGAAATTGGAAGTCTTTCAGATGAAGTCCCCAAGCATTTTTTAGGATGCGAACATACTAAGAAGAATTTCAAGACAGCTTTTTATATGTCAGATGTTCTTGATGATAATAGCTTTGAACAATGGGTTCAGGATGGCTCAAGAGATACTGCGAAAATTGCTAATGGTATTTATAAAAAAATGCTTGCAGAGTATCAGCCACCTCCACTTGATCCGGAAATCGATGAAGCACTTCTGGCGTATATCAAAGAACGCAAGGATAGCTTTGAAGACTCAAATATCTAGAATCGCTATAACTTTGCGTTTATTAAAATTCAAGCTGTTATGAATTTAATTACTAATAGTGTATTGAATTTGTAAGATAATATCTAGACTAAAAAATCTTACGCTGAAATTAAGTCGAATGTCACAAATTAAATTTTAGTGGCAATGGATTAGTTTCTTTATTTTATGATATATAGCGCAATTAGGAGAAGAAATGAGCGAGTATAAAACGGATATTGATATTGCTAGAGAAGTTTCTGGCGAACACATAAATGACATTGGAGCAAAACTCAATATCAACAAGGAAGACCTAGTCCCCTTTGGGCATGACAAGGCAAAGATTTCATGGAATGCGATTGATAGTGTTCAAAAAAATAAGGATGGAAAGCTTATTCTCGTTACCGCCGTTACTCCTACGCCTGCTGGTGAAGGCAAGACAACGACTTCAGTAGGCCTTACCGATGGACTAAATAAAATTGGTAAGCAGACAACGGTCTGTCTTCGTGAACCAAGTTTGGGTCCATGTTTTGGTATGAAGGGCGGTGCAGCTGGAGGCGGATATGCACAGGTAATACCAATGGAAGATATTAATCTACACTTTACAGGCGACTTCCATGCCATTACCTCCGCTCATAGCCTTCTCTCTGCAATGATAGATAATCATATTTATTGGGGTAACTCAAATAAGATTGACAGTAGAAAGGTTGCCTTCCGCAGAGTTGTTGACATGAATGACAGATCTCTTCGAAGCATTACTTCATCGCTTGGTGGTTCAACGAATGGATATCCAAGAGAGGATGGTTTTGACATCACAGTTGCATCTGAGGTTATGGCTATTTTTTGCTTATCTCAAAACTTAACAGAGCTTGAGGAAAGACTTGGAAATATAATCATCGCATATACGAGAGAGATGAAACCGATAAGAGCAAAACAAATTAATGCTCATAAAGCAATGACTGTTCTTCTTAAAGATGCATTTAGACCAAATCTTGTTCAGACGCTCGAAGGTAATCCGGCGCTAATACACGGAGGTCCTTTTGCAAACATTGCGCATGGTTGTAATTCTGTTATAGCAACAAAGACTGCACTTAAGTTATCTGATTATGTTGTTACTGAGGCTGGTTTTGGCGCAGATTTAGGTGCTGAAAAATTCTTTGATATTAAGTGTCGTAAAGCTGGACTTGCGCCAGATGCAGTTGTTTTGGTTGCAACTGTGAGAGCTCTAAAGCATCAGGGCGGAGTAGCTAAAGAAGACTTGAATATTGAAAATGTCGAAGCTCTCGTTGCTGGCTGTTCAAATCTAGGTAGGCACATCCGCAACTTAAGTCAGTTTGGTGTTCCAATGGTTGTTGGTATAAATAAATTTGTATCTGATACCGAAGCTGAATTTCAAGCAATTAGAGATTATTGTGAGCAGTTTAATGTTGATGTGAGTGTTACAAGTCACTGGGAGCATGGAGGTGATGGGGCGATTGATTTAGCTGAAAAAGTCGCTAAATTAGCTGATTCAGATGCATCTCAATTTAAAACCTTGTATGACGACGAGTTGCCATTACTAGAAAAGGTT
>CAZEAO010000004.1:0-31397 GCA_964510245.1 uncultured Piscirickettsiaceae bacterium
GTCTTAATACTTACACCACGATTTAAAAGTGCGTTAGCAATAAACGCTAAAACAATTATCATTGATATGGGAACTAGAAAAGCCTTCCAAAGCTCCACTGATCCTATACCCAAAAAACCCAGTCTGAATGCGTCCATCATATAATAGATTGGATTAAATGCTGACAGCCCTTTCCAAAAGCTTGGCAAAATATCAATACTATAAAACATTCCGCCGAGATAGGTTAGTGGTAACAAAACAAAATTTGGAATTATTGAGATGTCGTCAAAGGTCCTTGCAAAAACCGCATTAATGAAACCAGCGAGTGCAAACATTGTGGACGTTAATAAAAATGTTGAAACAATGATTAACAGACTGTAGCTGTTAATTTCAACAAAAAAAGAAATTGTCAGAGTAACAGCCAATCCTACACAAAAGCCTCTTGCAATCCCTCCACTTATAAATCCCAGTAATATAATCCAGTTTGGAGTTGTCGAAACAAGCAACTCTTCAAAGCTATTATTATATTTTGTCATAAAAAAAGAAGAGACGGTATTGGCGTAAGACTGCATTATTACAGTCATTAAGATGATTCCAGGAACTATAAAATCAATATAGTCAATGCCCTGCATCTGACCTATCCTGCCACCCATTAAGCCACCAAAAATAAGCAAATATAAAGAGGTAGTAATCACCGGTGGAATAATGGTTTGAATCCATATTCTAGCGAACCTTAGTATCTCTTTCCTAACAATAGTTTTGTATGAAATCCACATAAAATTTAGCTGGTAAGTGATAAAAAAAGCGCTTCTAAACGGTTTTGAGAACTTCGGACATGAGAAACATGAATATTCTGATTAGATAGCGCTGAAACGACATCGGATATTGATATTCCTTCGCCCTGTGAAACTTGTAAAGTATTTTCATCTAATACCGTGCTATCACAATGCTTAATTTCAATATTGCCAACTATTTTCTCAATTGTATCAATAATAATAACTTGTCTTTTTGCACTAGCAAGAAGCTTTTTCATATTAGACTGCTCAACTAATTCACCGTTATCTAGAATAGCAATATTTCTACACAATGATTCTGCCTCCTCTAAATAATGAGTCGTTAGAATGATCGTCATGCCCTCATTATTTAACTGAGTTAGGTAGTGCCACATTGACTGACGTATCTCAACATCAACCCCTGCAGTTGGCTCATCTAAAATAAGGATTTTAGGTTTGTGGATTAAGGCTCTAGCAAGCATTAATCTTCTTTTCATGCCTCCAGATAAGGACTGTGCAACATCAAAACGCCTATCCCAAAGCTCCATTTTTTTTAATAAAACCTCAGCCTGAATTTTGGCTTCTTTTTTTGAAATGCCAAAGTAGCCCGCCTGGTTAATTAAAATTTCAATATTTGGCTCGTGAGGATTAAAATTAAACTCTTGTGGCATTAGCCCTACCATTTTCTTTACATCATTAGAGTAATTTTTTTGATTCATTCCACTAATAATTACTTCACCTGAGGTACTTTTTAGTAGACCCGAAATAATTCCAATTGCAGTAGTCTTGCCAGCACCGTTAGAGCCGAGCAAAGCAAAAAAATCTCCCTCTTGAACTTTTAAATCTATACCTTTAAGTGCCTCAAGATTATTGGAATATGTCTTTGCTAAATTTTCAGTAGAAAGTGCGAGTGACATAGAATAGTTGATATGAATATTGAAAAAACATTTATGTTAACAATAAAAATAAATGATTGTTTTTATTTTCAAATAAATTTTTACATTAATCGCCTTTCAAAGATTAAATTTGGGATAATTACGTGGTTCAAATAATAAAGCTATTTATTAGTCCTTATGCCTACTCAAAAAAACGTAGAGTTACCCGATATAGGTGATTTTGACGCAGTAGATATTATCGAAGTTCTTGTTAAGGTTGGAGATACTGTTAATGAAAACGACAGCATCATTACCCTTGAAACAGACAAAGCTACAATGGAAATTCCAGCTCCCTTCGCTGGAAAGGTCAGCACCATCTCAGTTAAAATCGGTGACAAAGTTGCCAAAGGCGACCTCATACTTATCCTAGAGAGTGAATCAGATCAACCTGAAAATAGCTCTCCTGAAATCGATAAATCAACTCAATCAAATAAACAAGAAAGCAAAGCAACTGCAACAGAAACTGACTCAACCCCTGAGAAAGAGATTGAGATTCAAGCAGAAGATCTTTCATTAAATACAGATTCAGGTTATCACGCCTCACCTTCAATTCGAAAATTAGCAAGAGAGTTAGGTGTTAGCTTATCTGGGATAAATGGAACAGGTAAAAAAGGCAGAATCCTTGAGGAAGACTTAAAGTCATACGTCAAGGAGCTGGTAATTAGTGGTAATAGTGTTGAGGAAGTTGAAATTATACCCTTGTCAAGAATAAAGAAATTATCTGGCAAACACCTTTCAAAATGTTGGAATACAATTCCACATGTAACCCAATTTGATGAAGTTAATATTGATCAATTAGAAAAATTTCGAAAGCATCAAAAAGAAAAAAATATTAAATTAAGTCCTCTTGTTTTCATTATGAAAGCGGTTGTTCAAGTATTAAAGCGCCACCCACACTTTAACTCCTCTCTGGATGAAAGTGGCGAAAACCTTAAACTTAAAAAATACTTTAACCTAGGAATTGCGGTAGATACTCCTAATGGTCTTTTAGTTCCAGTAGTTAAGGATGTAGGAAAAAAATCACTCATGGAACTTTCTGAAGAACTTGCAGAAATCTCCTCAAGAGCGAGAGAAGGAAAACTTGAAGCAAACGAAATGAAAGGTGCTAGTTTTACAATTTCTAGCCTTGGAGGTATTGGTGGCACTCAGTTTACACCAATCATTAATGCACCGGAAGTAGCAATTTTAGGTGTCTCACGGACTCAAATCAAACCTGTTTGGAATGGTAGCACTTTTGAGCCTACTGCGATGATTCCACTTGCTCTTTCATATGATCATAGAGTCATTGATGGAGCTGAGGGAGCAAGGTTTATGGCTGAATTAAATCAAGTCTTAAGTAATATCATGGAGATGTTGTTATGATTAAAACTGAAGTTTTAGTGATTGGTTCTGGTCCTGGTGGATACACTGCAGCATTTAGGGCGGCAGACTTGGGTAAAGAAGTAACGCTGATTGAGAGGCACAAATCATTGGGTGGAGTGTGCTTAAATGTTGGATGCATTCCCTCTAAATCACTTCTTCATACAGCAGAAGTTATCAATGGAACTAAACATGCTGGTCAACTTGGATTAACTTTTGGCAAACCTAAGATTGACCTTGAAGGAGTCAAAAAAAATAAAGATGGTATTGTTAATAAACTTACAGGCGGAATCCAAGCACTTGCAAAAGCTAGAAAAGTTAAAGTTATTAATGGCTTTGCAAAATTCCTCTCAAAAAACCAAGTTGCACTTGATGGCTCTGATGAAGTCATAGAGTTTGAGTATTGCATAATCTCTGTTGGCTCGAGAGTAACAAAGTTCCCCATGTTTCCATTTGAAGATGATCGAGTAATGGACTCTACTGACGCCCTCCTCTTAGATGACATACCCAAAAGAATGTTAGTTGTTGGAGGTGGAATTATTGGCCTTGAGATGGCAACAATTTATGATGCTCTTGGGAGTGAAATAACAATCGTTGAGCTTGGTGGTCAAATCATTCCTGCCGCAGACAAAGATATTGTCAACCCTCTCTTTAAGAAAGTAAAGAAAAACTATGCAAATGTATTCTTAAATACCAAAGTATCTTCAATGACTGCTTTAAAAAAAGGCATAAAGGTTGAATTTGAAGGTAAAGATGCACCGAAGACTGACACTTTTGATAAAGTTTTAGTGGCCGTTGGAAGAACGCCTAATGGAAACCTGATAGATGCAGATAAAGCAGGGGTTGAAATTAATGAGAATGGATTTATTGAGACAAACAAACAAATGAAAACAAATGTTGAAAACATCTTTGCAATAGGTGATGTTGTTGGTCAACCAATGCTTGCCCACAAGGCAGTTCACGAAGGTAAAGTTGCAGCAGAAGTGATCTGTGGCGAAAAATCTGGTTTTGATGTGCTAACTATTCCGTCTGTAGCTTACACAGACCCAGAAGTTGCATGGACAGGAAAAACTGAAAAAGAGTTGAACGAGGAAGGCGTTAAATTTGAAAAGGGTGTATTCCCATGGGCTGCATCTGGAAGAAGTTTAAGTATAGGTAGAAGTGAAGGTGTATCTAAAGCCTTATTTGATTCGAATTCGGGTAAGATTCTTGGCATGGGAATTTGTGGTAACAATGCAGGTGATTTAATTGCTGAAGCAAGTCTTGCTATTGAGATGGGTTGCGATATGAGTGATATTGCTCTTACAATTCACGCCCACCCCACTCTATCTGAAACAACTGCCTTTGCTGCTGAAATGGCTGAAGGAACAATTACTGATTTAATGCCTCCAAGAAAAAGAAAATAGGTGTCATATGGATATTAAACAAGCAAGAAAAAATGTTATTGAGCAACAAATAAGGCCATGGGGAGGACTTAACGTTAGAGCCAATCAAGCTCTATCAGATATCCCTCGCGAAAAGTTTGTGCCTGAGGCATATCAAAAACTTGTTTTTGCAGACATTGAAATACCTTTAAACGCAATTGCCAAGATGCTGTCTCCCAAAATTGAAGGTAGAGTTTTAGATTGCCTAGACCTTCAAGGAAATGAAGATGTCCTAGAAGTTGGCACTGGTAGCGGTTACTTTACTTGTGTACTATCAAAGTTATCTAAATCAGTTCAATCTATTGAAATTGATAAAGAGCTCCATGATCTTGCCACAGAAAATATTAATTCATTAAAGATAAAAAACATTACGCTTATAAATGATGATTTTGTATGTTCAAACTTTCAAGAAGAACAGTTTGATGCTATTGTAATCAGTACTGCACTGCCCCTGATTGAAGATGATTTAAAAAAACTTCTCAAAATAGATGGAAAGTTATTTGTTGTAGTTGGATCAAAAAATCATATGCATGCTACTTTAATTTCAAGACTAAATGAACTTGAATGGACCTCAAAATCCCTCTTTGAAACTCATCTTGAATTTATGAAAGGTCATGAGCCGATTGAAAAATTCTCTTTTTAATTTTGAAGTAGGCAGGCATGCTTAATTCAATTTTAAATTTTTTATTTAAGAAGCCAGTTTGGTCATTAATAACTTTTTTAATCATTATCAGTGCTTCAGTTCTCCAGATTCAAAATTTCTCTCTTGATGCCTCTTCTGAATCATTATCGCTCGATGGAGATAATAATCTAGAGCTATACTTTGCAACACAAGAAACCTTCGGCTCAGATGAATCTTTGGTTATTAGTTATTCAGCAAATGAAGGAACTGTTTTATCTAAAGATCAATTAGCTTCATTAAGGTCACTAAGAGATAATTTATTAAATATTGAAGGAATTAGCTCCGTCATATCGATTTTAGATGTATCTCTTTTTCAGTCACCTCCATTGTCATTGTTGGAACTTGCAAGTGACGTTTATACAATTGAAAATGGAAAAGCAGATCAAACTCTGGTAGCAGAAGAGTTTAAAAATAGTCCTCTCTATTCAAACAATCTTGTTAGTAGTGATTTAAAAACTACAGCCTTAATCATTCCCTTGGCAAATGATGATCCAAGACTATTAGTTGATGACGACTCATTGAAAATAATAATAAAGAATATCCGTTCAACGATGGATGTTTATCGAAATAACGCTACTCTTTACTTGGGTGGAGTTCCTATGATAAGGAATGATGTGATTGACTTCATCAAAGGTGATTTAATTGTATTTAGTCTCGCTGTCGTCTTAATTATGTCAATCATGCTTTCAATCTTTTTTCAAAAAATGAGATGGGTTTTGATTCCAATATCAATTAGCATCATTGGTGCAGTATTTATGACTGGATTGATTAGTGCTATTGGCTGGAAAGTGACAGTAATTTCAGCTAACTTCTTCTCACTTCTTCTGGTGATGACGCTCTCCGTAATTATTCACTTAGTTGTTCGATATAGAGAGCTTTCAAAACAGAATGTAGACCAAAATAATTCCGAAATTATTCGACTGACATTAACTCAGATGATCAGACCATGTGTCTACACTGTAATAACAACTATAGCCGCCTTTGCCTCTTTGACTGCAAGCCATGTGCAACCGGTTATTGACTTTGGTTTGATGATGAGTATAGGTGTTACAGTTGCTTTTGTATTGTCATTTGTTGGATTTGCGTTGTTAATGACACTTTTAGAAAAACCAAAATCGTCAGATACATCTGAACAATATTTTATACTTCAAAAAATAGCACAATTAACAGACCGAAATGGCAAATCAATAATAATATCAGTCGCAATTGTTGCATTGATTTCAATTTTTGGACTTAGCAAACTTTCTGTAGAAAATAGCTTTATTAACTATTTCAAAAAAAATACTGAAATATATCAAGGTCTAAATTTTATCGATAAAGAGCTCGGTGGCACCATTCAACTTGAAATTGTATTTAATGACTTGGCAAGTGCTTACTGGGCTGATGCTAGCTTAAGAGAAGATTTTCATGAAGTTCATAATTATCTTGATAGCATTCCAAGTATTGGAAAAGTTCTATCAATTGATACCTTTATGCAAGTCCTCAAAGATTCAAACGAGGGAAAAACACCTAATGGTTTTTTACTGACTCTAGGTAAAAATAATATGCCTGATTTTGCCAAATCTCAGGTACTAAAACCACATATCTCTGATGAAACAGACCAAATCAGAATTGTTGCTAGAGTAAAGGAAACAACAACGGATCTGGATAGAAATCAGCTAATAATTGATATAAATAAAGCACTAGTAGAAAATTTTTACTTCAATAAGGATGAATTTTATTTCACTGGCACCTTTTCACTTTATAACAACCTTCTACAAAGTTTATTTTCATCACAAATTAAAACTGTATTTACTGTCTTTACAATTATATTTATACTTTTTTTAATTGTATTCAGATCAATATCAATTGCTCTTATTGCCGTCATTCCAAATATCTTTCCCTCACTAGTAATTCTAGGCCTAATGGGTTTGGTAGGAATACCGCTAGACATTATGACAATAACTATAGCTGCAATTGCAATTGGAATTGGTATTGATAATGCAATCCACTATATTAGTAGATTTAAGGCTGAAATATCGATAGATGGTGACTTTATATCATCAATGTATAGAGCTCATAATTCGATTGGTGTATCGATGTTTTACACTGCTGCAACTGTTGCTATTGGTTTTCTTGTATTAGTTTTATCACACTTTATTCCGAGTATTTATTTTGGAATCTTCATGTCTATAGCAATGCTTAGCGCAGTAATTGTAAATCTGACTTTACTCCCTAAATTGCTAATAATTTTCAAACCTATAATAAATAAAAAAAGTCTTATAAAATAAAAAACCCCGCATCGAATAAGAGTGCGGGGTTAGTCTACTATTAAAAGGAGAAATAAGTTAAATATAGTAGTTTTTAACTTGCGGAGTATTATATATATACTCAGTTTTAATAATTATATTTTTTTGTGTCTTTTTGTAACAATTTATAATGTCGAATAATTACAATTTTGATGTCCTCATTATTGGCTCTGGTGCTGCCGGTTTAATGAGTGCAATTCAGCTCTCTGACAACCTGTCTATTGCGATCATTGCAAAGGACAAAATGTTAGAAGGATCATCCTATTATGCGCAAGGAGGAATATCCGCTGTACTTGATTCAAATGATAATTTTGAGTCACATATTGCTGATACCATTAATACTGGCTTTAATCTTGGTAACGAAAGCAACATCAGATTTATGGTTGAGCAGGCTCCTCAGACTATTTCTGATCTTGAGAAGATTGGCGTCAAATTTTCTAGCATTAACAATAAATATGATTTAACTACTGAAGGAGGTCATAGCTCAAAAAGAGTAGCACATGTTGCCGATAAAACAGGTCAATCTATTCAAATTAGTTTATTGGCTGAAGCAAAAAAGAAAAATAATATCAAACTGTTCGAAGAGTTTGTTGCAGTTGACTTAGTTGTTAAAGAAAAAAAATGCTATGGCGCATATGTTTTAGACAAAAAAGCTAATCAAGTACTAACCTTTAGCTCAAAGAAAACCATTTTAGCAACAGGAGGCGCATCAAAATCATACCTCTATACTTCCAACCCTGATACCTCAACGGGTGATGGTATTGCCATGGCATTTAGGGCTGGATGTGAAATAACCAACATGGAATTTACTCAATTTCATCCGACATGTCTGTTTCACCCCCATGCAAAATCTTTTTTAATTTCTGAAACCCTTCGAGGTGAGGGCGCCAAACTTCAATTGCCTGACGGTTCAGAATTTATGCATAAATACGATGAGAGACTTGAGCTGGCTCCAAGAGATATAGTAGCTAGAGCGATCGATCATGAGATGAAAGTCCATGGATTTGATTGCGTTTATTTAGACTTTTCCTTTAAAGATAAAGAATGGATTAAATCTCGCTTTCCTACCATTAACCAGCGCTGCAGTGAGCTTGGTATTGACATATCTAAAGAAGCGCTCCCTGTTGTTCCGGCTGCCCATTACACATGTGGCGGGGTAAATACAAACATTGACGCATTAAGTAATATAGCTAATCTTTATGCGGTAGGAGAAGTCGCACATACTGGCGTTCACGGTGCAAACAGAATGGCTAGTAATTCCTTACTTGAGTGTATCGTTTTCGCAAAATCTTGTGCAAAACACATCAATGAAAGTAAGCTTGAAAATATATATCCTGACATCTCAAAATGGGATGACTCCAGAGTCGCCCCCTCAAAGGAAAAAGTTGTTGTTGCACATTTATGGCATGAAATAAGACTCATCATGTGGAATTTTGTTGGCATTGTTCGTAGTAATAATCGACTCAAATCAGCCCACTTAAAAATTCAACAAATTAATAAGGAAGTTGATGAGTATTATCGAGTTTATACAGTGACAGAGGACTTGATTGAACTCAGAAACTTAGCTCAAACAGCTAAAATTATTGTAGAATCTGCGCTTTCTAGAAAAGAAAGCAGAGGATTACACTTTAATCAAGACTATCCAAACCAATTAAGTGAAACTGAAAATACAGTAATTACTAAGCCATGATATTAGAAATTTTAAAGTATCCCGATAAGCGTCTGAGAAAGATTGCCAAACCAGTTGAAGAGGTCAACAGCGAGATAAAAAAACAAGTGAAAAATATGTTTCAGACTATGTATGAAGCACCCGGTATTGGGCTCGCAGCTACTCAGGTCGATTTTCATCAGCGCATCATCGTTATTGATGTTTCAGAAGAGTGCAACCAACCACTCTGCCTTATCAATCCTGAAATTATTGAAAAAGAGGGAGAGATTGAATACGAAGAAGGCTGCCTATCAGTACCTAATTACTACGAAAACGTTAAAAGAGCTAATGAGATCAAAGTCAGTGCTTTAAACGAGCTGGGTCAGCCATTTGAAATCGAAGCCGATGAAATGCTTGCCGTTTGCATTCAGCACGAAATGGACCATCTCGATGGAATACTGTTTGTAGATCATCTTTCAAAGCTAAAACAAAAACGCCTCAAAAAGAAAGCTGAAAAGCAGTCTAAAAAACTTTAGATTAGTGAATATAGGAACCCACAAACTCAATTCAAAAGTTTTGCTTGCTCCAATGGCAGGTACTAGCGATAAACCCTTTAGAATGATTTGTAGAGAGCAAGGTGCTGGTTTAACTACTTCAGAGATGGTTGTAATCCAGAGTCACCTTATGAACTCAAATAAATCAAAGTATCGATTAGATTTTACCTCAGAGAAATCGCCTATTAGTGTTCAGATAGCTGGTTCAGAAGCAGACGAGTTAGCTAATTCGGCAAAAAAAGCGCTCGAATTTGGAGCAGACATTGTTGATATCAATATGGGTTGCCCAGCAAAGAAAGTTTGTAACAAGGCAGCTGGTTCAGCCCTGATGCAAAATGAAAAATTGGTTGAAGATATTATTAAATCTGTTGTCGATGCTGTCGATGTTCCAGTTACACTAAAAATGAGAACGGGCTGGAATGATGAGAATAAGAATGCACCAACAATAGCTAAGATTGCTGAAGATTATGGAATCAAAATGATTGCTGTACATGGCAGAACGAGAACTCAGAAATTTAATGGAAATGCTGAGTTCAACACAGTAAAAAAAATTGTAGACCATGTATCAATTCCAGTCGTTGCCAATGGAGATATTGACTCTCCAAAGAAAGCTAAAGAAATACTAAACTATACTGGAGCTGATGCGGTAATGCTTGGAAGAGCAACCCAAGGAAACCCATGGCTCATTAACCAAGTCAACGAATTTCTAAGTACCGACATCAAACCTGAAGAACCTTCTCTGGAAAAAAAAATACCACAAATTTTAAGTCACATTAAACAAATTCATAATTTTTATGGACAGAAAATGGGCACACAACTTTCCAGAAAGCATATTTTTTGGTATTCTATGCACCTTGACCGTGAAAAAGGCAAAGCCTTTTGGTCAAACATAAACAGAGTGACAGATCACTCTGAGCAATATTCAAAATTTCATGATTTTTTGTATTCGATATGAAACAAAGGGGTATACAGGATTGCATCAAAGATAATCTTGAGAAGTATTTCTCAGACTTGAATGGTGAGTCATCGAATGGTGTTTTTAAGATGGTTACTCAACAAGCTGAGTCAGCAACGATTAAGTTTGTTCTTGATAAGGTCAATCAAAATCAAAGTGAAGCAGCCAGAATTCTTGGTATCAATCGTGCGACCTTAAAGAAAAAAGCAAGCCTCTATAACCTATAAGAGTTTATAATTTAACTCTTAAATTTCTTCATCAAAAAATCCTAAAAAATGCCAATCAAAAGAGCTTTAATAAGCGTTTCTGATAAATCGGGAATCACTGAATTTGCAAAAAGTTTATCGTTACTTAATATTGAGATTATTTCTACTGGTGGTACTGCAAAGCTACTTAAAGATAACAACATTCCTGTGACCGAAGTGTCAGATTTTACGGGTTATCCAGAGATGATGGCTGGAAGAGTCAAGACGCTCAACCCAAAAATTCATGGTGGGATCTTAGCTAGAAGAGGTCAAGATGAGGAGGTCATGTCAAAAAATGGAATAAAGCCAATCGACCTTGTAGTAGTCAATTTGTATCCATTCCAAGAAACAATTAAAAATCCTAAGTCAACTGAGGAAGACGCAATCGAAAATATCGATATTGGTGGACCAGCAATGCTACGCTCAAGTGCAAAAAATCACATCTCAGTAACTGTTGTTGTTGATAGTGCGGACTACCAGTCAGTTGTTGATGAAATCACTAAAAAAGGTGATACAACTCTTGCAATGAGGAAGTCTCTTGCCATGAAAACTTTTGAACACACAGCTCAGTATGATGGCGCTATAGCAAATTACCTTGGCAGAATGGAGGATGGATTTTCTAACACATTGAATCTACAATTTGTAAAATCACAAACTATGCGTTACGGTGAAAATCCTCATCAAAGTGCTGCTTTTTATAGAGAGTCCAATTTGTTTGAAGCCTCAGTTTCTTCAAGTCATCAAATACAAGGAAAGCCACTCTCATATAACAATTTGGCTGATGCTGACGCAGCTATAGAATGTGTTCGTGATTTTGAAGACCCAAGCTGCGTTATTATTAAACACGCAAACCCTTGTGGGGTTGCAACGAGAGCAAATATTTACGAAGCCTACCAAAGCGCATACCTTACTGACCCAACATCTGCCTTTGGAGGAATCATTGCTTTTAATCGTGAACTAGATAAAGACACCGCAAAAAGCATTATTGATAATCAATTTGTTGAGGTAATCATTGCTCCAAAAATAACAGATAGTGCAAAAGCTACACTATTAAGCAAAGAAAATATCAGGGTTCTTGAGTGTGGCAATCTAGAAAAGGCGAAACAATCATTTGATTATAAAAAAATCTCTGGAGGGCTTCTTGTTCAAGACAAAGATTTAGCGTCTTTAAATCTGGATGATATGAAGTGCGTCTCTTCATTACAACCTTCAGACTCTCAGATGAAAGATTTATTGTTTGCATGGAAAGTTGCAAAGTATGTTAAATCTAATGCTATTGTTTATGCTAAAAACCAAATGACGATTGGTGTTGGAGCGGGTCAGATGTCGAGAATTTATTCAGCTAAGATTGCTGGTATCAAAGCAGCGGATGAAAGTCTAGAAGTCCAAGGTTCAGTTATGGCTTCAGATGCATTTTTTCCATTTAGAGATGGAATAGATGCAGCCGCTCAAGCTGGAATCAAGGCAATCATTCACCCAGGTGGATCAATACTAGACGATGAAGTGATTGCGGCAGCTAATGAGCATGGAATCGCAATGATATTTACTGGAATGCGTCATTTTAAACATTAAGATTATTCTAGAAGATTATTGATATGATAAAAACGGCAGGTGAACTAATAACGAGAGCTCAGAAACAAATCGATTGCGTTAATCCAGTTGAAGCTAAAGCTTTATATGACAATTCTAATGATGCCGTGATAGTTGATGTCCGTGAATCCAAAAATTATAATGAATCTAGCCTTAATAATTCGATTAATATTCCTAGAGGTCTTATAGAAATGTTAATTGAAAAAAATTGTCAAAATTCTGACACATTAATTTTAACTCACTGCGCTGGGGGTGGTCGTGCTTCTCTTGCAGCCCTAACTTTAAAGGAGATGGGCTACTCAAATGTACACGCGATAACAGCTACTTTTGCTGAGATCAAAGAGGAATTCGACTAGCTCATCTAGCTTTAACTAAATAGAAATTTAAGATGATTGTTAATTTTAAAAGAAAAAATTTCTTAATATCTAAGAGATAGACAACTTAATCCGCCATCAAGCTTTTTAAACTCAGACACATCAACCTCTAGTACATTGTATCCAGCATTGCTGATTTTTTCTTTTGTCAGTGGATATCCTGATGGAATGATGACATTGTCATTAACCCATATGCAGTTTGCAGCATAGCTCTCTGATACGGGAATTTGAATTTGCTCGAATCCAGAGAAGTCTGGATTATTGATAAATTCACCGCAAACAACAAGCTTGTTATTCTCGAGGTAGGATAGTCCAGTTTTAAGATGGAGAACATCTTTAAGGTCAACAGTTGAACCTGTGTGGCCATGCTTAAAAAGTAATGCTATTAATTGCTCTGCACCTTGAAGATTAGTCCTTTCAGATAAACCGATATAGTAGTGATTATCAACCATCATGATATCACCCGCCTCTATCGTTCCTGGGGACTCTATCGTCTCAATGTTATTAAATTGATTTTCTAAAACAGGAATAATTTGATTAACCTCACCCCTCCTTGATTTAGCACCCGGGCGTGTAATGATTGTGCATTTGGGGGTAATTAATGCAACATCTTCCACAAAAGTTGAATCTGAATAATCTTCACAAGGATCCAAAACATTAACCTCAAGCCCACATAATTTCAGCGCGTCTACATAGAATTGATGCTGAGCAATAGCTTTAGAGTAGATTGGCTTGCCAAGATGTTTAGAATCGGTTAAGCCATTGACTAGACTTTTTCCAGGAGTCCTAACAATCGCATTAGAGAACATAAACCAAACCTTTAAAAATAATTACTTAAGAATCGAGCGAACTAACTCTACCCAGTAGCTACTTCCAATGGGAAGAATCTCATCATTAAAGTCGTACTGGGTATTATGCAACATACAGCCGCCCTTGGGGCTATCCTCAGGAACCAGCCCATTTCCAATCCAAATGTAGGCTCCTTCTGATGCATTCAACAAAAAAGCAAAATCCTCAGACCCCATGGTTGGTTGTTCGTTTCTAAGAACATTCTTGTTACCCACTATCATTGATGCGGCGATAGCACAAAGTTCAGCATGCTTAGGAGTATTGATTGTTGCTGGATAATTAGGGATTGACTCGAATGAAGCGCTCGCCCCCATCGACTTGCTTAATCCTTCAACAATATTCTTTATTTTATCTTTAACTTTATTGCCTATCTCGTTACTAAAATACCTTAAAGAACCAGTTAATTCCATTTCATCAGGAACGACATTAGAAGCGAATCCAGCATTAACCATTGTTATGCTGACAACAGCAGAATTTAGGGGGGCTACATTTCTTGCAACAACAGTCTGAAGTGCGCTGATAATTTGTGCACCAACAACAACTGGGTCAATACACAAATCTGGCATTGCAGCATGACCTCCTTTTCCTTTGATTTTGATTTTAAGAGTTTCGTTAGCAGCCATGACTGCAGTATCATGGACAGCAAACTGCCCCTCAGCTATACCTGGAAAATTATGCATACCGTAAATCGCGTCACAAGGAAATTTCTCAAAAATACCTTCCTCAACCATTACACGACCACCACCTCCGCCTTCTTCAGCTGGCTGAAAAATACAATGAACGGTTCCAGCAAAATCATTATTTTCTTTCAAATAAATTGCAGCTCCAAGAAGCATTGTTGAATGACCATCGTGGCCGCAAGCATGCATTTTCCCATCGTGAACAGATTTGTGACTAAACTCATTCTTTTCCTGAATCGGTAACGCATCCATATCAGCACGTAAGCCAATAACTCCGCCTTTCTTTTGACCATGGATTGTTGCAATAATGCCGGTAACTGCCAATCCTCGATGCATTTCAATATTGTGAGACTCTAATATTGAAGCGATAAAGTCACTAGTCATCTCTTCTTTAAAGCTGAGCTCAGGGTGTTTGTGTAGATGATGTCGCCATGTCACCATCTGTTTGTGAAGCTTAGAATTTTTTTTAATGAAAGACATTTTAAATTAAGACCTTAAACACTCATTCATTGGATCAAAAGGTGACTCATCAATCACAACCGACTTGTATTTTTCACCTAGTATCTCTATTTCAAGCTCTGTGCCCACTTTAGTTAGATCTTTTCTCACAATTCCAAGCGCGAGAGACTTACCACAACGCCAGCCATAACCTCCTGAAGTCCCTCTTCCAACGACCTCTCCGTCTTTATAGATAGCTTCTGAGCCACGTGAGTCAGCATCCACTACACCCAACACTTCCATAGTAACAAAGCCATTACTAGCTCCTCGCTCCTGCCAATCTTTTAGGGCTTGCTTGCCAATAAAATCATTTTCTTTATCGAGCCGAACAAATCGATCAAGTCCAGACTCATAAGCAGAATACTCTATTGACATTTCTCTTGGTATCAATCGATAAGACTTTTCAAGGCGCATACTATCCATGGCACGGATGCCGAATGGTTTAATATCGAACTCTGCCCCAGCCTCCATCACTTGATCAAAGATATAGTTTTGCATCTCGATAGGATGATGGAGCTCCCAACCCAACTCACCAACGAAATTAACTCGAAGAGCCTCTGCAGTTGCATAACCTACATTTATTTTTTTACCGGTTAACCACTTAAAGTTTTCATTGGATAAATCTGTATCAGTCAACTTTTGAAGTAGATCGCGTGACCTAGGTCCAGCTATAACCAAAACGCCGGTTTGAGTTGTTACTCGCTGAATGCTTACGCTGCCATCATTTGGAGCAAGCTTAAAGAGGTAGTCATGGTCATGTGTTTCAAATGCACCAGCTGAGACTAAATAATAGCTTTGGGGACCAGTCTTATAAACAGTAAATTCACCTCTGACACCGCCATTTAAAGATAGCATATGAACGAGGCTTATTCTGCCAATAGTTTTAGGCATCTTATTAGCAAAAATAGATTCTAGCCAATCCTCTGCTCCAGGACCCTTTACGACACATTTAGCAAAAGCAGACATATCAAGAAGTCCAACTTTTTCATGAACATGCTTGCATTCATTGCCGACATGTTCAAAGTAGTTTGAGCGTCTAAATGAGTTTTTCTCAACAATGCGACCATCTTCCAGTGCTTTTGAATGATTCTTATTTAAGAATACTCTTTCAGGATCCTCTTGATTTAACTCTTGAGCACTGAGTGAATAATCCAAGCTTGGCATAAACCAATTTGGACGCTCCCAACCATAAACAGACCCAAACACCGCTCCCAGAGCCTTCATTCGATCATAGCATGGTGCAGTTTTAAGCGGCCTAGCAGCACTTCTTTCTTCGTCGGGGTAGTGAGTTGTGAAAACATTTGCGTATGCTTCTTCATTTTTTTCTCTTAAGTAGCCCCTAGTTGCATATGGGCCAAAACGGCGAGGATCAACACCCATCATATCGACCGTAGGCTCACCATCAACAATCCATTCAGCTAACTGCCAACCGGCACCTCCAGCTGCAGTTATTCCAAAGCTATGGCCTTCATTGAGCCAGAAATTTTTTAATCCAGGAGCTGGACCAACTATCGGATTACCATCAGGTGTATATGCAATAGCACCATTATAGATATCCTTAATTCCTACTTCACCGAATGCTGGAACACGACTTATGCATCGATCAATGTGCGGCATTATTCGGTCTAATTCGCCATTAAATAATTCGTATTGGCAGTCTTTATTGGGGCCGTCCACATAGCAAGCTGGTGCCCCTTTTTCATAGATACCCAGAATCATACCACCGGCCTCTTCTCGCAAATAATATGCAGAATCTGACTCACGAAGAACTGCCATTTCTGGCAAACCTTGCTTTTTTCTCTCCATAATTTCTGGGTGTTGCTCAGTCACCAGGAATTGATGTTCGACTGGTATAACTGGAACATCAAGACCAACCATTTCACCGGTTTTTCTTGCAAAGCTGCCTGTACAAGATACGACATGCTGGCATGTGATATCACCCTTGTCCGTTGACACAACCCAGCTAAGGTCTTTTTGTTGCTCGATTCCCTCTACTAAGGTGTGCTCATATATCTCAGCACCTCTGTTTCTGGCACCCTTACAGAGCGCTTGAGTCAAATCTGCTGGCTGAATATAACCATCATCAGGATGCTGAATGGCTCCTACGAGACCCTCAATATTACATAGTGGCCAAACCTCCTTAACTTCATCAGGTGTTAAAAATTTAACATTAACACCCACTGTACTTCCTACGCCTGAGTAGTATTTATACTCATCCATTCTGTCTTGTGAATTAGCAAGACGAATATTCGAAACAACGCTAAATCCAACGTTCATTCCGGTCTCTTTCTCGAGCTCATGATAAAAATTGACTGAATATTGGTGTATTTTCCCAACCGAATAACTCATATTAAAGAGCGGCAAGAGTCCAGCAGCATGCCAAGTCGAACCTGATGTTAAATCTTTACGCTCCACTAAGACAACATCTGTCCAACCCTTTTTAGCTAAATGATAGAGCGTTCCAGCGCCTACAACCCCTCCACCAATGACTACCACTTGGGCATTATTTTTCATCACGTCTCCAATATTAAAAAAGGTGCATTATATACCTAAATTATAGCAATTTCATCAATAACTTAATGGTAGAATTTTGCGAAATTAATTTGAATAATTATTTAGTGTTTTTGGAGAATTAAATGAAACTGACTGTAATTAAATGGCGCGATATACCGACACAGGTAATGATAAAAAAAAGCAGAAGAGAGGTTGAAAAAATTCAGCTAGACAATCGCTTCATGGAAGCTGTTGACTCTGCCGCCACTGTTGGTGATTCAACAGACGCGGATGCATACCTTACCGATTGGCACAATGAAGTGACTGAAATTGAAGATGGCGATTTAAAGCAAGCGGTCGAAAAAAAAGCGGCAGAACTGGAGTCTGAGTTTACCGATGAAGTGCTTTCAAGTTACGTTAATAACGCCGGCCACAAGCTTTGAGTTAGTTCGTATATCTTCCGTGTAAAAATTTCAGTGTTTCTCTAACTTTTTGCTCTTTCAAGAGATACCTGATGATGGTATCTGGAGAATCCAGCAATTCAGCATAGTCGAGCTCAGCGGGTTTTTTTGAAACCTTATGGTTAAAGACGACAGAGATCGTTGCCCAGTGCCTACTTAACTTATAAAAGCCAAGCTTCTCTTCGAGCTGTGCCAACTTGTCACTCAGATAGACATCGTCATTAAGAAGAAGTCTTCTTGAGTCAATATTGACAACGCCATTGACATGACTTGCAGCTTTATGCTCTAGCGCAAACTCAACCAAAACCATGCTTTCGCGATGTGCAATAGCGACCACTTCTTCTTTTTCCGAGCTATTATGGTGTATTAGTGTACCTTCAACATCGTTAAAGTTGTTTTTTGAAATAATCGGCGTTTTGGTTTTTAATGAGGCCTTTATAGCCCTTGGATGGATTACCCTAGAGCCCTCATCTGCCATAGCAAGCATCTGATTAACACTGATTGATTCTAAATATCTTGAACTCTCAACCTGTCTTGGGTCACAATTTGCAATGCCATCAACATCGGAAAAAATTTCAACTTTTTCAGCACCTAGTGCGGAAGCAAGAGCAACAGCAGATGTATCACTTCCTCCACGACCAAGAGTACGTATATCGCCCTTATCATTTACGCCCTGAAAACCGGCGACTACAGCAATAAATCCATTATCAAGAGCCTCTACAATTCGTGACGGATTAATCTCTAAAATCTCCGCGTTACCTGCATTGTCATCTGTCAAAATTCCAGATTGTCTTCCATTGAAAGATTCAGCTGGCATTCCGTTATGACTGAGTAGGTGAGAAAAGTAAGCAGAACTTAGTGTCTCACCAACACTCATGACAAGATCCAGCTCTCTTGGATTGATATTGTGTCCAACATTTCTTAGAAGTGCTACAAGGGTATCTGTAGCATATGGCTCTCCCTTTCTCCCCATTGCAGAAACGACAACCACAATTCTCTCTCCAGTCTCATGGTAGCACTTGATGTGCTTTAAAGCTTGCACACGAGAATCTTCATCTCTTAGACTCGTGCCTCCAAATTTCATAACTATAGGTGCCAAATTCTTCGCCATTAACTTATTAAAAAAGGCGGTATTATAGCCTTTGCAAGCCTACATAGCAAATTTGAATTGGTAATACTTGAATTGATAATTTAAGAAAAGTATAAATTAAATGTTGAATGTTTGTTTTATTCCATCAAGAATAAAATCAACAGAAACCATAATCAATAGAATTCCCATTAATCTTTCGATTGCGAGTAAAGCTCTATTTCCTAATTTTCTTCCCAAAGCTTCAGATGAAATGAGTATTGCCCCTGCTACAAAACAGGAAACACAAACAACAAAGGTCCATTCAATCCACCTGTTCGGCTCTTGTGCCATTAACAAAATCACCGCAGCAATCGCAGAGGGGCCTGCAAGCATCGGTATGGCGAGTGGAACAATCAGAGGCTCTGTTATCTCGTTGTGACTAAACATAGGCTTGGTTCCGGGGAAAATCATTCTTATAGCAATGATGAACAGTATGATTCCACCAGCAATACCAAGTGAGGATTGCTCTATCTCTAACATTTGAAGTATGTATCTACCTACAAACATAAAAAATAATAAAATTGTTAAGGCGATAAATAATTCACGAACAATGATCACTCTTCTTCGACCAACTGGGATGTTTTTTAGAATACTGAGGAAGACAGGAACGTTTCCAATAGGATCCATAATAATTACGAGTAATAAAATTGCCGCTAATATAGTCACTTATATATTTCAGTTAAATAAAATTGAAAAATGGATTTTATAGAAATAGGCTTACAATAAGTCGCTATTTAAAATATTTTTTTCTTATCTGAAAAATTAAATTTCAAAAAAAAGAAGAAATTACATTGCATACAAATCTCTATAAGGAGATAATTTAACTATCTGTTGTGTTTGTGCTTGATTTATTTCCCTGAGCCGAACAAGTATAGAAAAGGAGATGAGATTGGTTGCTATTGTGTAAGCCTGCCTTGTAGCAGGAAACCTACGGTAAACATCGAACTTCCGCCTTGAACCAAAATGGTTCAGGACCATGTCAACACGGCACAACGGACCCTTTAATCTGCATTTTAATATCCGTTCTTTCATTTTTTCTACTGCTAAAATTACAACAAATTTCAAAACATTGAACTATGAAAGAGCTTAGAAAAGAACTTAGAAAAATCAGAAGGTCAATCGACCAGCCCTCAAGAAAAAAACAAGGCAAACAACTTCTCTATCAGTGTCAAAAAAATGCTGTGTTTAGGAATGCAAAGCACGTTGCAATATTTATTCCAAATGATGGTGAAATTGAAACAAAAGACACGATTAATTTTTTAGTTCGTCAAGGGTACTTTGTCTATCTGCCAATCCTTGTAGGCGAAAAGTTAAAGTTTGCTAAGTTGGCTAGATTTTTCAAAAAAAATAGATTTGGCATTAGTGAGCCAATCTTTAGTCCTCTTATAGGTGCACACAAAATGGACATCATTCTTATGCCTCTTGTCGGCTTCGATAAGCATAAAAATCGCCTAGGAATGGGTGGAGGTTTTTATGACAAAACTCTCAGCTTTCATACTAAATTAAAGAAGTTTAGAGTTCCTAAACTATTTGGATTGGCATTTGATGTTCAAGAGGTAGATTCACTTTCCAAGCAGCCTTGGGATGTTCCTGTAGACGGGATAGTCACTCCAACTCGATTTATTCAATAACTAATTTTTCTTTGTTTTGCCTAGTGCTTGTCGTTGAAAAAAGGATTTCAGCATTGGCGTTTCATCAATTATATTCATCCCAAAACCACGAAGCCATCTCATAGGTTCAGTATTTTCCTTATAGATCCAATCAAGGCTTGTCATTGTTTTGGACATGACTTCGTTATCAAGCCTTCTTGCTCTTGCATACTTTCTAAGAACGAGAAAATCACCTAAGGCCTTCTGGTCGCTATTTTGCAACTGCTTGCTGAGCTCTACTACATCAGAAAATCCTAAATTTAAACCCTGGCCTGCCAATGGATGTATGTTGTGTGCTGCATCACCCACGAGTGCAAGACTCTGAAGAACGTAATCTTTTGCACTTCTTGAAACTAAAGGAAAGCATTGTCTTACACTTTTAAGCTCTAGAGATCCAAATTGAAACTCTGAAGCATCAGACAATCTCTTATTGAACTCTTTATCATCGAGATTCTCTAAACTGTTTGCTAACGAATCTTGACAAGACCATACAATTGAAGCCTGATTGTCAGATAAAGGCAATATGGCAAGAATACTGTCAGATAAAAATCTCTGCCAAGCCGTTTGTTTGAGAGGTTTTTCAGTTGAAATGTTGGCAATAATAGCTTTTTGGTGATAGTTGTATTCCTTAACCTCTATATTAGCCAAAGCTCTGACTTTTGATTGTGCTCCGTCCGCACCAACCAATAGCCGGCATGATAGGGTCTGGTCGTTGTCAAGTTTTACCTTGTAGCCTGAATTGGAACTACTTAGTCCATTCAAACTTGACTTAATAATAGTAACCTTGGATTGGTCAACGGCATTAAATAATGCAGACTGAATCAAATCATTCTCAACAATATAGCCTAAGTACTCTATACCTTCATCTTTTGCATGAAAATTGAGGTGTCCATGAGAATTTTGATCACAAACTTTGGTTGCGACGAATCCATTTTTTCTCTGTATTTTATTCCAAACATTAATTGAACTCAAAAACTCTTTGGAAGTCGGTGTAATAGCACTAACCCTAGTATTAAAGGTTTTGCTTATGGATGGGTTGCAATCATTAGAATCAACGATTGCAATACTGGGCTTTATCTTGTTGGAGAGTTCAACAGACAACGAGAGCCCAACCATGCCTCCACCTATAATTACTACATCAAAATTATTGATTACACTTCCCCAGCAATTGTCATCTCCTCAATTAAGGTTGAACCAACCTTGAGATTACTTCTTAAATCAATGTCATTACCCACATGGACTATGTTTTTTAACATAGTCTTAAGGTTCCCCGCAATTGTAATGCCTGAGACTGGGTATTGAATTTCACCGTTTTCTACCCAAAACCCGCTCGCTCCTCGAGAATAGTCGCCCGTTGTTGGATTGATACCATGACCCATTAAATCTGTGACAATAAGGCCTTTGTTCATATCCTTAGTCAAATCTTCAAGTCCGCCATCGTAATTGGACTCAACATAACAATTACTGGCTCCGCCAGCATTTGCAGTCGTCTTTAATCCGAGTTGGTTCGCAGAGTATTGCCCCATTAAATAGGAAACAACTTTTCCATTTTTAACAAAAAACTGTTTCTTTTTTAAAACACCATCAAGATCAAAAGGCCTAGCACCTAACGTTTTTAATTGAAGCGGATTTTCATATACGCTTAAAGATTCTGTAAGAATCAACTGATCTAATGAATTCAACAAGAATGTTGATTTTTTGAATTGTCTTGACCCGCTCAGAGCACCTAGTAGTTGGGAAAATAAACCTGAAGACTGTCTAGGAATATATATAACTGAACACTTCTGTGACTTTAAATTGCGAGAGCCAAGTTTTTTTTGTGCAAATCTTGCAGCCTTTTTACCAATTTTAGATGGACTAAAAAGGTCATTTGAATCGAGTGCAATAGAGTACTCGTAAGCAGTTTGCATCTCGGAATCTCTTTTAGCAATTAAGGAGCAATGAAGCGAATGCATAGTGTTCCTAATGTTAGTAACCAATCCATTCGAATTTGCGTAAAAAGTCTCGCCTTCATAACTTGACAATTCAGCACCATCGGAGTTGTCAATTTCATCTTGATCGAGTGCAGCTTGCTCGCACTCTTTAGCAATATCAATACTCTGTTTGGCATCTAAATTCCATGGATGGTAAAGATCTAAATCAGGTGCATTCCAAGCCATTCTGTCTTTAGGGGCCAAACCATTGAATGGATCTTCTTGAGTGTATTTAGCAATCATGCATGCCGATTCTATAGACTTTCTTAAGCTTTCCTTGCTCAGATCAACACTCGTTGCTTGACCTTTGCTCTTCCCAAAATATACGCTAACATCAAAATTAGTATCTAGGTGGTATTGAAGAGTTTCAACTTTTGATAGCCTGACCGCAGTTGATACACCAGAACTCTTTCCAACTGCAAATTCAAAATCAGTTGCCTTATTTTGCTGAATTAAGTCGATAACTAATTGTGTTGTTTGCTCAAGAGAATTCATAACGATGAATTATACTAATTGATTAAAATGAATTAAAGCCTCAATTAATGCTTTATTTAGCTTTAGGTTTTTTGTCGACAACTCGATGCTGAACCTCGAGAAGGTGCAGTCTACGGTTATCAGTCTTTAAGACTTTAAATTGAAATCCATGAAGGTTAATCTCACTGAGCTGCTCTGGCAAGTAACTAAATCCTGCAATAACTAAACCTGCAACTGTGTCGTAGTCTTCACTAGAAATACTGGAACCAAAAAACTCATTGAATTCTAACAGAGTTGTACTTGCCTGGAGTAGGTATCTACCATCACCGTAGTCGATGATATTATCTTCCTCCTTGTCGTGCTCGTCTTCTATCTCTCCAACTATTTGCTCAATGACATCCTCGAGCGTGACTAACCCTGCTATCTCTCCATACTCATCAAGTACAATTGCCATATGAGATTTATTCTGTTGGAATTCTCTCAACAATGCACCCAAAGGTTTGCTTTCTGGGACTGACAAAGCGTCTCTAAGATACTCTCTGTAATTAAATTCATCGTCTTCATTTTGGGCCAGATGGGCGAGTAAATCCTTCGCCAAAACAACACCTAGAATCGAATCTTGTTCTTCGTTATGAATAGGAAAGCGAGAGTGTGAAGAGGTCACCATAATCTCAAGTAGGCTTTTGGTAGAGGCTTCTGAACTAATCGTAATCATCTTTGAGCGAGGAACCATTACATCTCTCACCTTTAAGCTTTCAACTTGGAGTGCTCCCTCAATAACGGATCTACTGTAGGGGTCAATTACAAGGTTTTCCTCAGCCTCTTCTAAGGCTTGCATTAATTGGGCTCTAGGCTTTAAAGTTTTAGGAAAAAACTTATCGAACAACTTTTGTAAAAAAGATCTACTCGGAGGTTTGTCTTCGCTCATATAGTTTATAAATGTATTGTTGGTTAACTATTTTACCTTGTATTAGGCTTTTTTATTGCCTCGCTTTGCTCTGACCTCTGCCGCCCTCTCTTTACGAGCTACCTTTGGGTCAGCGATAAGTGGTCGGTAAATCTCAACTCTATCTTTCTCTCTGAGTAACGTATCAAGAGCTGCAAATTTAGAAAAAATTCCAACCAGGTCCTTTGACAAATCGATTTGGTTGTATTTCTCTAGTATGCCTGAGGCTTCGATAGCCTCTTTAAGTGTTGTTCCTTCTTGAACTTCGAGACTGACAAGACTTTGCTTGTCTGCAAGAGCGTATGCAACTTCAACTATCATAAATATCACTCATTACTTGTGCATCTTTAAAGTTCAGTTGGCCTTCATAAATCGCTCTACCAGTAATTGCACCAACGATTCCGTGATGAGCGTTTTTTAGAAGTGCGGCTATATCGTCTAGATTTGTTACACCTCCAGAGGCAATAATTGGAATCGAAGTTTTACTAGCTAGATTTGCGGTTGCCTCTACGTTGACACCTTGCATCATTCCATCTCTTGCAATGTCTGTATATATGATCGAGCTGACTCCGAACTGTTCATATTGTTTCGCTAAATCTACGACACTAATGTTCGTTTGCTTAGCCCAACCATCAGTTGCAACAAAGCCATTATTTGCATCAAGGCCTACAATGATTTTATCTGGAAACTCTAGAGATAACTCCTCAACAAAATCTGGTTTTTCAACAGCCATCGTTCCAATAATTAGATAACTTATACCTGCCTCAATGTATGCGTTCGCTGTTTTCATGTCACGAATCCCGCCACCAATTTGAACTGGCAGGTTTGGGAACGACTTTGTGATGTCGTTCACACATTCAGCATTGATGGGTTTACCCTCAAATGCCCCGTTAAGATCAACCAAATGGAGTCTTCTTGCTCCCTCATTAACCCATCTAGAGGCCATCTCGGTTGGATTATTTGAAAACACGGTTGAATCTTCCATAACGCCTTTGCGGAGTCTAACGCATTGCCCATCTTTTAAGTCAATCGCGGGAATAATAATCATAAAATCTTAATTTGGTTTATAACGTCAATGTAAACGAGTAATTATACTCTATGCTCTTTGAGGGAGAATGAGTTAAGCGTTAGTGGTTCAACTAGACAGGGAGTAGCTCTTCGAGACTCCATCGAGGCTTGATTGATATTTCATAGTTATCATTAGACTGCCCTGCAAGGAATCGATAATGTCCTGCTAGTGCAATCATAGCTCCATTATCAGTACAGAAATTAAGCGCTGGATAAAAAACATTTATATTATTTTTTTCAACCATCTCGTCTAAAGATTCGCGAAGTGATAGGTTCGCACTAACCCCGCCAGAAACTACCAGAGTTTTAAATCCAGTCTGTTCGAGTGCACGCTTGCATTTAATTGTAAGTGTCTCCGTAGCTGCGACTTCGAAAGCTTTCGCGATGTTAGCTTTTTCATCTGGAAAATCAAAAAATGTATTTCTTGCAAAGGTTTTTAATCCACTAAAGCTGAAGTCAAGACCCGGTCTATCTGTCATGGGTCTCGGGAAATTAAATCGATCTTTGTCTCCTTTTTTTGCAAGATTGGCAAGTGCAGGGCCTCCCGGATAACCCAACCCGAGTATTTTAGCAGTCTTGTCAAAGCCTTCACCGACAGCATCATCAAGGGACTCTCCTAGAATCTTATACTGACCAATCCTACTAACCTCAACAAGCAGTGTATGGCCACCAGATACCAGCAGAGCAACAAACGGAAACTCTGGTTTTTTCTCTTCCAACAATGGTGCCAACAGGTGACCTTCCATATGATGAACACCGAGAGCCGGGATACCAAGGCCCCAAGCCAAACTCTGAGCTATTGAACTACCTACCAAGAGTGCTCCTGACAAACCAGGCCCAGCAGTATAAGCAACCCCAGTCAAATCATTTAATTTAACATCGCTCTCTTTGAGTGCATCCTTAATTAGCGGTAGGGCTTTTTGAATATGATCTCTCGATGCAAGTTCTGGAACCACGCCGCCATACTCTGCATGCAGTTTGACTTGAGAATAGAGTTTATGTGAGATAAGACCATCTTTGTCACTATAAATTCCGATTCCAGTTTCGTCGCAAGAGGATTCAATCCCTAACGTGATAAGATTTTTATTAGCCACCTGCCGTCTCACCCAAGTAAACCTTCTTCACTTCTTCGTTAGCCAAAATGTCATCTTTACCGCCTTGGGCGATGATCTTGCCTGCACTTAATACATAGGAATGGTTACATGTATCTAGCATTTCCCTGTAGTTGTGGTCAGTAATGAGGATGCCAATCCCCTTATCCCTTAACTGGTAAATAATCTCTTGAATGTCGCCAACAGAAATTGGGTCTATCCCTGCAAACGGCTCATCGAGCAGTATGAACTTCGGGTCCATCGCTAATGCCCTAGCAATTTCTACTCGCCTTCTCTCGCCTCCTGAGAGTGTAATGCCTTTGATATGACGAACATGATCAACCTTGAATTCTGACAAAAGCTCTTCTAATCGTCCCGGTCTTTGTTTGGAGGATAAGGATTTATTCATTTCCAAGACTGCCAAAATGTTATCTTCAACACTTAATTTACGAAAAATCGATGGCTCTTGAGGAAGGTAACCTAGACCTAGATTTGCACGCTTATGCATCGGCATATGACCTATACTCTTGCTATCTAAAATCACCTCTCCTCGACTAGACCTTACAAGACCGCAGGTGATATAAAAGCACGTTGTCTTTCCGGCTCCGTTGGGTCCCAACAAGCCAACAATTTCTCCACCTTTGACAGAAAACGAAACATCGTTAACTACCTCGCGTTTTGCATACTTTTTATATAGATTTTTTACTTCTAACTGATGACCTATCATTCAATTTTAATGCCTTTATACTGGGGAACTATCTTACCCTAAATGTACTCAATATGCATGGAGCTATATAGCTTTTTGACGCCATCTTTAGTTAATACTTTGAGCGCTCCATGATGACTAATACCGTCAACTTTTCCCTGAAACTCTTGATTAGATTCTCTTGACCTAATTGCAACTCCTTTAAGCATGTCGTAATCGTCCCATTGAGAATGCAGTTTTGAAAGACCATTTATTTGAAAATCCTCTGACATGTTTAAGATATTGTTAATTATTGAGGCGGTAAGTTTTTGAAGGCTAGGCAGTTGATTAACTATTTTTGATAAATCTGTCCATGGTGTATCGATTTCGTCATGATCTAGCAATTGATAGTTAATTCCGACTCCGGTTACTACAAATTGTTTGTTCTTGTATATATTGTTTTCCATCAAAATGCCTGCCAACTTTTTGTCTCCAAAATATATATCGTTTGGCCATTTAATTTTCAGACCTAGTAAATTGCATTTCGCTTCTAAAGATTTAATGATTGCCAGCCCTGTCATCAAACTCAGTCCATTAACATTGTTCTCTTTTGGAAAACTTTTTCGAATAGAGAAAATAATGCTCCCATCTTTTTGTGACACCCACTCTTTTCCGTGCTGACCCTTCCCTTTGATTTGTTCTCTAGTGACACATAACTGAGTCTTGTCTGAGTATGGAGCATTTGCTAAAAAAGAATTGGTGCTATCTATTGAGTCAAAAAAATGACAATCAATGTCATCATTAAGTAGCTTCTTCAGAGAAGAATAATGATCCATGTTACTAAGAAAATGACTAAGGAGATTAAAACGGCTGCAGAGGCTACGTCTTTGGCAAAGCCAGAGAGCTCGTGATGCTCTGTCCCCACTCGATCAACGACAGCTTCGATCGCGGAATTTATCATTTCTACAATCAGGACCAGGAAAATTGGAATGATTAGGAGCACTTTTTCAATTGAATTTTCGCCCAGCCAGTAACCTAGCGGCAGTAATATAACTGCCAACCAGACCTCAAGACGAAAGGCATACTCAGATTGATAACATGCCTTTATCCCTTTTGCGGAATATACAGAGGCGGACCAAAGTTTTTTTATACCGGTCGGTTTTTGGGTTTCTCTCATATAATCAGCTTCCAATAGAGACTCGTTAGGCGAGTCGTAATAGTTTGTTAAAATATTAACATCAATTTTACAATAAATAATTTTAATGGTTGATTATGAAAGTTGCTCTAGGTGTTGAATATTTTGGAAAGAATTTTCATGGCTGGCAAGTTCAACAATCTGGCCTTAGAACTGTTCAAAGCGTTGTTGAATCATCTCTGTCTGAGGTAGCAAATCATCCAGTTCGAGTCTTTTGTAGTGGAAGGACTGACTCTGGTGTTCACGCAATTGAACAAGTCATTCATTTTGAAACTGATACTGTTAGAACTGAAAGAGCCTGGCTCTTTGGCGGCAACGTCAACCTTCCAAGCGATGTAAACTTTAAGTGGGTTAAGCTAGCGAGTGATGACTTTCATGCAAGGTTTAGCACCGTTGCTAGATCCTACAAGTATAAGATTCATCATCATCCTGTTAGGTCTTCACTTAAAGCCGATTACTACCTTTGGGAGCCTAGACCTCTTTATGTGGATGACATGAGAGAAGCCGCAATGTTGTTATTAGGAAAGCATGACTTTTCATGCTTTAGAGATAGCCTGTGTCAAGCAAAGTCGCCCGTAAAAACTGTTGAACACATAGAGATTGAGTCGTTTAAAGACGAGTTGATACTCAGCATCAAAGCAAACGCCTTCCTTCATCACATGGTCCGAAATATTGTTGGAACCCTTTTGAAAATTGGAAGGGGCGAGAAAAGTGTTGAATGGATGTCACAGGTCTTAGCTAGCAAAGATCGAAAAAAAGCAGGGCCAACTGCTGAACCTCAAGGTCTATACTTCATTAAAGCTTACTACGAGGAAATTTAGTTATATTTGGACTCCGGCGTCATCAATGTTTCCTTCTTTCTCATCTTCGATACTTTTTTCAAGAACCTCTAACTCTTGCCAAACAAACTTCAAGGCATCTGCCCTCAAATCAAAGAAGCGGTTTTCGCCATAACGGTTCTTAAATCCTGATCTAAATAATTCAGCCTCAAGCCTTTCCGTTCTTGCAAATAGAATCTCTACCCCTGAGTTTGAGCACGTATCCACAAGGCTAGAGAGTACCTGCTCGCCACTCGCATCAACCTGAACAATAGATGCAACATCAACAATTACGTACTTCAATTCATCGTTGTTCCTTGCGATTAAATCTAGTAGCCTTGTTTCAAAATAGGCGGCATTAGCAAAGTAAAGTGAACCGCTCCATTTTGCAACCTTAACTGAAGGGCTTACCTCGATTGACTCATCTGCAAACCTTGAAGCGATTATCGATCCGTGTTCAACAGATAATTCAGAAAAGTTAGGCTCCATAGTTCGATATAGAAACAACCCTAAAGACATAATCACTCCAAAAGCTATTCCGTTCTCCAAGTGAGGTGCAAAAATGAGTGTCATAATGAAAGTCAACAAACCGACTAGTCCGTCATGCTTTTCCACCTTCCATGCATGCCTCAAGGGCGTGAAATGAATCAAGTTAACAACAGCCATTAGAATAATTGCTGCTAGTGTTGCTTGTGGCAGGTGAAAGAGTAAGGGTGTAAGCCAGATGATTGTTAATCCGACAATAAAGGCAGTGACCACAGACGAAAATCCAGTGACTGCACCTGCAGTTAAATTGACTGCCGACCTTGAAAAAGAGCCCGAAACTGCGTAACCTTGGAAGAAGCTCGAAGTAACGTTGGCTAACCCTTGTCCAATTAGCTCTTGGTTAACATCTAAGCGCTGCTTGGTCGTTGCTGCCATTGATTTAGCAACAGAGATGGCTTCCATAAATCCAATTAGTGATATTGTAATGCCGTAGATAAACAAAGTTCCAACAGCATTAAAATCAAAACTTGGCAATTTAAAACTAAATAAACCATCAATATTAATCGAACTGATAATAGCACCACCCATACCCTCATAGTCAATCAAGAATGATACGGCTGTTGACAGAATTGCGACTGACAGGATGGCTGGCAATCTGGGAAAAAAACGCTGAAACAATAGAATTCCTAACACACCAGTTATAGCCATAGCGAAGGTTGGGAAATGGGTGTTTTGGACTGCCGCCTGAAAAAGCCTTGCTATCGTCTCGTAGCTTTGATCGGCATTACAAATAGCATGAAGTCCATCAGCATCCACATTTTCAATCCTTTCAATGATTGTTAATGGTTGGCATGCTCTTTCCCAATCAGAGTCATTTGAATTGATAACCCTTATACCAAAAATTTTAGGGAGCTGAGAGGCTCCAATAATGATTGCTGCAGCATTTGTAAAACCGGTTACCACTGGAAGAGAAAGGAAGTTAATGACAAAACCTAGTCGCAAAATTCCAAGTGAAAATTGAAATACACCAACTATTAAAGCCAATAAAGCAGCGTAGACGGCATAGCTCGACGGGTCAGTGACAATTTCACCAAGGGCTGCCGCTGTTAACAAAGAAACCACAGCAACTGGGCCCGTTGAGAGTTGCCTTGATGAGCCCATCATGGCACCAATCAGTACTGGCAAAAATGAGGCATAAAGGCCGTATTGAGGCCCTAATCCAGCCAACTGGGCGTAGGCCATTGACTGAGGAATTATAACAAATGCAACGGTGGCACCGGCCACAACGTCGGCTTTAAAAATCTTTGGTTTACTAAGGTCTTTAATCCACAACAAAAATGGAAATAGTCTTGTTATCCAAATCATCAAGTATGTTTCTAAAGTTAAGTATCAATTCATTGATAAGTGTACCTAACTAGAGCAGGCAAACGCAGATTTTTTTGATTTCTTATTAAAAATCTTTGTCCCAATCAACCAAAATTTCTTTGTTTATAGAATCAATTGAAACTAAAAAGGGTTCAATGTAGGGGATCCAGTGTTCTTTGTTTCCTTTCACGACGAGGATATTATTTGCACCCGTTTCAACAAAGCAATCCACCGAGCCAATCTTCTCTTGATCCTTATTGATGACATCAAACCCGATAAGCTCATGCCAGTAATACTCATCATCTTTGAGTTCTGGAAGTTGATCTTTATCTATATAAATATCTTTACCAATGAATTGTTGGGAATCCTCTCGATTGTCGACTCCTTTGATGTGGGCAATAACGGTTTTTGATTGCTCACGCCCATTAGTGATTTCAACTTTTTGAAAATTCCCGTCAACTTCGATAGACCAAGGTGAATAGTTGAGAATGTTGGATCTGGGATCGGTATAGGAGAACACTTTTACCCAGCCCTGTAAACCAAAAAAGCCATTAATCTTTCCGACTAATAGCTTTTTATTGTTTAGATGAGGTGCTGTTGACACCGAATTATTTTTCTTCAGACTCTTCCGCTGGCTTGTCTTCGGCTGCGGCTACGGCTTCTTCTGCTGGAGCTTCGGCTACGGCTTCTTCTGCTGGAGCTTCGGCTACGGCTTCTTCTGCTGGAGCTTC
>CAZEAO010000004.1:31497-36148 GCA_964510245.1 uncultured Piscirickettsiaceae bacterium
GGCTACGGCTTCTTCTGCTGCTGCCGCTGCTACTGCCTCAGCAGCTTCTTTGGCTTCTAAGTCCGCCTTTGCTTTTTCCTCTGCTGCAATCTTTTTAGCTTTTTCATCAGCCCTAGCTGCTATCTTTGCTAATTGTTTTTCACGAATAGAAGGGTCTCTATATTCTTTCACAAGCTGCTTCACACGATCTGAAATCTGTGCACCTTGAGAAATCCAATGTGACAATCTGTCTTCTTCAAGTTGAAGCCTGACTTCTTGTCCGCGAGCGACAGGATTAAAGTATCCAATACGCTCAATGTAACCACTATCTCTTCTTTTTCTAGAGTCTGTTGCTACAATCGAATAAAAAGGGTTTTTCTTGGCTCCACCTCGGGCTAGTCTAATCTTAACCATGGGTTTTTTGCTCCTTTTTGATTGTTAAAATATTAAGGCGGGAAATTATATCAGTTTTATATGTCGCGTGCTAATTTAATCGCATCTCCGATATAGTTCATAGGTGTTAATTTATAGAGCTTTTCTTTTGCTTCATCTGGAATATCCAGTGAAGCAATAAAGTCATTTAGGATTTTTTGATTAATTGTCTTTCCCCTTGTCAGCTCTTTAAGCTTTTCATAGGGATTTTCTACGCCATAACGTCTCATCACGGTTTGGATTGGCTCTGCAAGAACCTCCCAAGACTTTTCCAGATCGTCTCGCAACTTTGCCTCATTGACCTCTAGTTTGTTTATACCCTTGCAGATTGAGGCATATGAAATTAAACAGTGGGCACAACTCACCCCTAAATTTCTCAATACTGTTGAGTCACTCAAATCACGCTGCCACCTAGATATTGGAAGTTTTGCAGCCAAATGATCTCCAATTGCAATTGCTAATCCCAGATTGCCTTCTGCATTTTCAAAATCAATTGGATTAACTTTGTGTGGCATCGTTGATGAGCCAATTTCACCTTTAACTGTTTTTTGAGTGAAGTAGCCTAGTGAGATATAACCCCAAATATCACGACAAAAGTCAATGAGTATTACATTAAATCTGTTTAGTGCATGAAAATACTCGGCAATGTAATCGTGAGTCTCTATTTGGGAACTGTATGGTGCATAATTGATTCCTAGCCCCTCGATAAATTCCTTAGAAATCTTTTGCCAATCTATTTTGGGATAAGCACTCAAGTGAGCATTAAAGTTTCCAACTGCGCCATTGAATTTACCCATAATTTGGACATCTTTAAGTTGATTGATTTGTCTGTCTAAGCGATAAGAAAAGTTTGCCATCTCCTTGCCAAGGGTGGTTGGAGATGCAGTTTGGCCATGCGTTCTAGAAAGCATCGGAATTTGCGCATTTTCTTTCGCCAACTGAGTAATTAAATTGAACACAGCAGTCATTTCAGATAGAAGAACTTTCCTGCCATTTTCAAGCATCAGAGCGTGTGACAAGTTATTAATGTCTTCAGAGGTGCAAGCAAAATGGACAAACTCGCTAACTTTTTGAAGTTCGCTTGTTGAAGACATTTTTTCTTTCAAAAAATACTCGACCGCCTTAACATCATGGTTTGTTGTTTTCTCAATCTCTTTGATTGCTTTTGCGTCTTCGATTGAGAAATTATCTGCGATTTCCAACAACTTATCTTTAGCCTCAGAACTAAATAAGGGAACCTCAGCAATATTTGAATTTTTTGATAATGCATCTAACCAACGAACTTCAACAAGAAGCCTATATTTAATTAATCCAAATTCACTAAAAATAGCCTTCAGTGGACTAGTCTTATCGCTGTAACGCCCATCGACAGGTGAAATGGAAGTGAGGTTATCAAATGTCATAATATGAACAATTGCTTTAAAAAATTTAAGCCTTTCTATCAAAAAGGATAAAATTATACTCTATTTATTTAATCACCTTATAGTCAGTATTGTTATGAAAGAAGCTTATCTAAAGCACTGCGATGAAAGAGAATCAGAAAATCTTCCACCTTTGCCACTTGACGCCAAACAAACTAAATCAGTCGTTGAAAGCCTTATAGAGGGAGCAGATGACGATTTTTATCTAAATATACTTACACACAGAGTCCCGCCGGGTGTTGATGAGGCTGCGTATGTCAAAGCTGGTTTTCTAACTAGCATTGCTAAGGGTAAACAAGCTTGCAAAGCTATCTCTAAAGAACATGCCACTTTCTTACTAGGGACGATGCTCGGTGGATACAGTATTGCATCATTAATCGACCTTCTAGACGACGCGGAGACTGCTGAGGCAGCCTGCGAGGCGCTTTCTCACACAATACTCATCTATGAGGCGCATCAACAAATTCTCGAAAAATCTTCAAGCAACTCATATGCCAAAAGAATTGTTGATTCATGGGCGTCGGCTGACTGGTTCACGTCAAAAGATCCGCTACCTGAAAGCATTAAAGTGACTGTTTTTCGAGTCGACGGTGAAACCAATACAGATGACCTTTCGCCAGCAACAGAAGCCTGGTCTCGACCTGATATTCCTCTTCATGCAAAAGCAATGCTCATCAAGAAAATAGACAAGCCTCTTGAAAAAATTGACGAACTCAAAAAAAAGGGCTTACCTTTGGCATATGTTGGGGACGTTGTGGGTACTGGCTCTTCAAGAAAATCAGCAATCAACTCAGTTTTATGGCATATGGGAGAGCCTATAGACTATATCCCAAATAAAAATAGTGGTGGAATAGTTCTTGGTGGAAAAATTGCACCAATCTTTTTCAATACGGCTGAAGATTCTGGAGCCCTCCCGATTCAGTGTGATGTTTCAGCACTGAAGATGGGTGATGAAATTACAATCTACCCTTATGAAGGAGTCATCAAAAATTCCTCTGGAAGCGTCGTCTCTGAATTTGATCTTGCTCCAAGCACAATGCCGGATGAGGTTCGAGCAGGCGGAAGAATACCACTCATTATTGGCAGAGGTCTTACAGACAAAACGAGGGCTGAGCTCGGTCTTGAGGTCAGTGATGTTTTTCTTCGCCCTGTCGACCCTAAAAACAGTTCACTAGGATTTACACTAGCTCAAAAAATTGTAGGCAAGGCTTGTGGAGTTAAAGGTATTAGACCTGGAACTTATTGCGAGCCGCGTATGAGTACAGTCGGGTCACAAGACACAACAGGAGCAATGACTCGAGACGAGTTAAAAGAGTTGGCCTGTTTAGGCTTTTCTGCAGACCTAGTCATGCAGAGTTTTTGTCATACAGCGGCCTATCCAAAGCCGATTGACCTTGAATTACAGCATACGCTGCCAGACTTTATGCATTCTCGAGGCGGCGTGTCTCTAAAACCTGGAGACGGCATCATTCACTCTTGGTTAAATAGAATGCTGCTTCCGGACTCAGTTGGAACTGGCGGAGATTCACATACACGCTTCCCGATAGGAATTAGCTTTCCAGCCGGCTCTGGCCTAGTTGCCTTTGGTGCGTCCATTGGCGTTTTGCCTCTAGACATGCCTGAATCAGTACTAGTCAGATTTAAAGGCGAAATGCAGCCGGGTATCACGCTGAGAGACCTTGTCAACGCGATTCCTTATGTTGCTATTCAAAAAGGATTACTGACGGTCGACAAATCGAATAAAAAGAACGTATTCTCTGGTCGCGTTCTAGAAATTGAAGGACTCGGCGATCTCAAGGTTGAGCAAGCCTTTGAGCTTGCTGATGCGACAGCAGAACGCTCAGCCAATGGTTGCACGGTCAAGCTCAACAAAGAACCAATTCAAGAATATCTTAACTCGAACATTACGCTGCTTGGCTCCATGATTGACTCTGGCTATGACGATAAAAAAACCATAGCAAAGAGAATACAGGACATGAAAAAGTGGCTTGAAAATCCTGAACTCCTTGAAGCTGATGAAGATTGCGAGTATGCAGAGGTGATTGAAATAGACCTTGAGGAAATTAAAGAACCGATATTGGCGTGTCCGAATGACCCGGATGACGTCAGGCTTCTGTCAACTGTTGCCAAAACTTCTATCGATGAAGTTTTTATAGGATCCTGTATGACCAATATTGGTCACTTTAGGGCCGCAGCTCAGCTCCTCAAAGACAAGTCAGAACTGAACACTGTTTTGTGGGTAGTGCCGCCAACGAGAATGGATGAAAAGCAATTAAGGGCGGAGGGAATTTACGAAACATTTGAACGCCTTACAGATAGAACCGAGGTCCCTGGGTGCTCTCTTTGTATGGGAAATCAGGCTAGGGTTGAAGAAGGCGCTTCGGTCGTTTCCACATCCACAAGAAACTTTCCAAATCGACTTGGGGACAACAGTAACGTCTTCTTGGCGTCTGCTGAGGTGGCTGCAATTTCAGCAAAGTTAGGTTACATTCCTACTCCTGAGGAGTACCTATCCTTGATGAAAGATATTGAACCTTTATCAGGTGAAATTTATCAATATCTTAACTTTGATCAGATTGCAGACTATCAAGAATCTTCTTCAAATGTTCCTCTTGAAGTAATCCTCCAAAGTTAAAAATTGAACATTAAAAAAGCCGCATAAAGCGGCTTTTTTATATTCTGTCAAAAGAATTACTTGATCTTGGCTTCTTTATACATCACGTGCTTTCTAACAACGGGATCAAATTTCTTAACCTCAACCTTCTCTGGGTGAATTCTTTTGTTTTTAGTAGTAGTGTAATAGTGACCTGTATCAGCTG
>CAZEAO010000005.1:0-35309 GCA_964510245.1 uncultured Piscirickettsiaceae bacterium
TTTGCATAAGGAATTATTTTAACTGAGTTGCCAATAAATAAACTTCTTTAGATCTTGAGCGTGAAGCTTTTGGTTTAATTACAGAGACTTTCTTAAATAATTTTCTTGCATTTTGAAGATAAGCATCAAATCCATCTCCTTGAAAAACTTTAACAACAAAACTTCCATTAAATTCTAGAGTTTTAATGGCCATATCTATGGCGAGATCGGCAAGATACATTGATTTTGGTTGGTCAACTGAGAGTTGTCCGCTCATATTGGGAGCCATATCTGATAATACTAAATTCACCTTAGTTCCATCTGTCAGATTTAATAAGTCATCATAAACTGACTGATCAGTAAAATCACCTTGAAGAAAATCAACACCACTGATTTCATCTATTGGTAATATATCAGATGCAATAACCCTTCCAGTGTTTCCAACAAATTTTGCTGCTACTTGTGACCAGCCACCAGGTGCAGCACCAAGGTCTAGTACTATGTCACCATTTTGAATAATTTTATTTTTATTAATAATTTCTAGTAACTTATAAACAGCCCTTGAACGATAACCTTCTTTTTGGGCTTTTTTTACAAATTCATCACTCAAATGTTCATGCATCCAACGACGAGAGCTTCCTTTTTTTGACACGACGTAAATTATTTGGAATAAATAGATTAATTTTATAAGAGAAGTTCAGTGACCATAGTTAAATTGATTTTTGATTTATATTAGGTCTTATTAAATATTTACGGGATAATATGCCATCAATTTTTTTGAAAAAAGAATTATTATGTCAGTTAACTTAAGAAATATTGCAATCATTGCTCATGTTGATCATGGCAAAACAACCCTTGTAGATAAATTACTTTCTCAATCACAAACTTTTGATGAGCGCTTTCAGGCGACTGACAGAATGATGGATTCAAATGATCTTGAAAAAGAAAGAGGGATTACAATCAGCTCAAAAAATACTGCCATTAACTGGGGTGAGTATAGAATCAATATTGTTGATACTCCTGGGCATGCTGATTTCGGCGGTGAAGTAGAAAGAGTTTTATCAATGGTTGATAGTGTTCTATTGTTAGTGGATGCTGTTGATGGTCCAATGCCACAGACTCGTTTTGTAACCAAAAAAGCCTTTGAGCAGGGACTTAATCCAATTGTGGTGATTAACAAAATTGATAGACCAAGTGCCAGACCTGATTGGGTTATTGATCAAGTATTTGAACTTTTTGACCAACTCGGTGCTACAGAGGATCAATTAGATTTTCCAGTAATATATGCATCAGCTCTGGGTGGCTATGCCTCAGAGGATGATAGTGTTAGAGATGGAGATATGACTCCAATGTTTAAAGTAATTGTTGATAAAGCGCCAGCCCCAAGCGTCGACCTAGACGGACCCTTTCAAATGCAAATAACATCTTTAGATTATTCTTCTTTTGTTGGTGCAATTGGAATAGGAAGAATTGAAAGAGGAGTTGCTAAAAAGAACATGCAAACTGTTTTAATTGCTCCAGATGGCTCTAAACATAACGTAAAAATTGTTCAGTTACTTGGGTTTAGTGGACTTGAAAGACATGAAGTAAATTCAGCATTTGCTGGAGATATCGTTGGAATAGTGGGTATAGAAAATATATCAATTTCCGATACAATTTGTGAACCATCAAAGATTGAGTCATTACCTCCTTTGAGTGTAGATGAGCCAACAGTAAGTATGGCATTTAGGGTAAACGACTCTCCATTTGCGGGACTAGATGGAAAATATATAACTTCAAGAAACATTGGAGAAAGGTTAGATAAAGAGTTAATCTACAATGTTGCTCTTCGTGTTGAGAATACTCAAGATTCTTCTGAGTTTTTGGTTTCGGGAAGAGGTGAGTTGCATCTTTCTATATTAATTGAAACTATGAGAAGAGAAGGATTTGAGCTTTCTGTTGGAAGGCCGCAAGTTATTCTTAAAGAGATTGATGGAAAAGTTTGTGAGCCATTTGAACAACTCACAGTTGATGTTGAGTCTGCACATCAAGGCTCTGTTATGGAAAAATTAGGTGAAAGAAAAGCTGAGCTCACTAACATGTCTCCTGACGAAAAAGGGCGAGTTAAGCTTGAATTTATAATTCCAGCAAGAGGTTTAATTGGTTTCAGGACAGAATTTTTAACAGCCACAACTGGTTCAGGTCTTATGTATTCATCATTTGATTCCTACAAGCCTCAAAAAGATGGCAAGATTGGTCAAAGAACTAATGGGTCGCTTATTTCTATGAATCAAGGTAAATCAGTTGCGTATGCTATTTTTAATTTACAAAAAAGTGGAAAGTTTTTTGTTGGTCATGGTGAAGATGTCTATGAAGGTATGGTTGTTGGAATTAATTCTAGAGACAAGGACCTTGTAATCAATGTAATGAAAGGCAAACAACTTACTAATGTTCGTGCCTCAGGATCGGATGAAGCAGTTGCCTTAACACCCAAAATTAGTCTTGATTTAGAGCAAGCACTGGAATTTATTGATGATGACGAGTTAGTAGAAGTAACTCCAAACCATGTTAGAATAAGAAAAAGATTATTAACTGAGAATCAAAGAAAACGTGCAAGAAATTCATAAAACTTCTAACTTTATCGGATTAGATATTCATTCAATCTACATTGTTTCTTCATTTTAATGCCTATATAATCACATTTTTTCTTAAAACAATAGCTTAATATGGATGCTTTTTTAGATTTTCTGGTTAGACAGAAGAAATTTGCTCTTGTCTTCTCTCTAGCTTTTATTGCTATTGGTGTGCTTTCTGTAGTAGGCATGCAGCGAGATCAATTTCCAACTGTAGACTTTGAAGTTTTAAGCGTAACTACTGCTTACCAAGGAGCCTCTCCTGAAGATGTTGAAAAATCTGTAACTAATGTTATTGAAGAAGAACTTCTCAGTGTTAGTGGAATTAAAGAAATTACATCCACCTCTAGAGAAGGTATCTCAAGCATTATTATTACTCTGGAAGCAGATCTTAAAGATGTTACAACTGTAAAAAATGATGTCCGTAATGCAGTTAATCGTGTCAGAGCTTTTCCTGAAGAAGTAACTGAGCTGCCTCAAGTAGTCGATTTTAATGTCACTGAATTTCCTGTTATTGCAATTAATATTGATAGTACATCTGGAAATTTTAATCAAGCAAGACAAATAACTGATGAACTGCAGGTGGCTATATCAAGGATTAAAGGAGTTGCATCAGTCGATAACCCAAGCTATCTTGATAGCGAAATTCAAATCAAAGTAAATCCCGAGAAGCTAGACAAATATAAGATGTCAATTAATGAGGTTATATCTGCTATTTCAAGCAGAAATGCTCGTTTTACCGTTGGTGGTAATAATCAGGAAAGTTTAGAGAAAAATATCGTAATTCTATCTGAGTTTGAAAGTATTGATGAAATTAAGAATGTTGTTATTAAGTCAAGCTTTGATGGTCCTGCAATAAGGCTAAAAGATATTGCTGAGGTTTTTAGAGGTCAAGAGGAAGAAACTTCAATTACTCGAGTGAATGGAACAAAAGGTTTCGTTCTTCAAGTCAAAAAACAGCCACAAGCCGATATCATTAGAACAGTTAAAAGGGTTAGAGAACGCGTATCAAAAATACAAGAGAATATTCCGGATGATATTAACATTTTTTATACTGATGACTCTTCAGAGGCGGTTGCAAACAGGCTCGATATCATTATCAAAAATGGATACATTGGTCTCGCATTAGTCTTAGTTGTTTTGGGAGCATTTCTCTCATTGAAAACGGCTTTTTGGGTTGCGGTTAGTATCCCTGTATGTCTTTTAGGGGCTGTATTTGGACTTGGACTAACTGGAAATACAATTAACTTAATTTCGCTTTCAGGATTTATTCTTGTTCTGGGAATTGTTGTCGACGATAGTATTGTTATCGCTGAGAGCATTCATCACTACAAATCAAAAGAGGGCAATCTCTACAAGAATGTTGTGATGGGTTTAAAGCGTGTCATCATGCCTGTAGTTACCACTATTATTTCTACTATGTTGGTGATGTCTTCATTCTTCTTGATGTCAGGCATACTCGGTAAGTTCATTTATGTATTGCCTGTTGTAGTTTTATTTGCATTGGCAATTTCCTTTCTAGAAATTACGTTTGCTCTTCCTGCTCATTTAGCAACAAAAAAAGTTGAAAAGCAAAAGAAGTGGTTTGTACCAGTTGAGAACTTCTACAATCGAGGTATGGTGCGTATCTTAAAGTGGCGCTATTTGATTGTTCCTTTGTTTATTGCTTTACTTGCTTATTCGGCATTTTTTGCCATGAAAAATATACCATTTAATTTGTTCCCATCAAGAGGCGCAACTGTTATGTTTGCAAACATTGAAGCACCTAATGGAAGCTCTGCATCTTACACTGAAAAAATAGTTATTGAAGTTGAAAAACTGATTGTTAGTGAAATTGGTGAAGATCTTAAGTCATATACTAGCACTATTGGCAGTTACTTCACCAATAGAGCTGACATTGAAATTGCTCTCACGCCAACAAGTGAAAGAGAGAGAGCTGCAGAGGACATGCAGGAAAAACTAAAAGAGCTTGTGAAAAATGTTAAAGGGGCAGAAGAAATTCGAATATCTTTATTAAGGCCTGGACCGCCTCAAGGTGCAGATATTGAAGTCACCCTTGTATCAGACAATGATGCGCAGCGAGATCTTGCTGCTGACAGGCTTGAAGAAATATTAAATTCAATTAAGGGTGTAGACAACATAAATCGAAACGATGAGATTGGCAAACCTAGGATTGAAACGGTACTTGATTTCGATGAGATGGCACGCCTTGGCGTTGACTATCAGTCTGTATATACGCACCTGAGGACAGCTTTTTCTGGCTCTTACGTTACTGATGCAACGATAGCAGGCAAAGATGAAGACGTAAGAATTTATATCGGAGACAATGACTATAGTGAAAACTTTATCAGAAATACTTCTGTAAAGAACCGACAAGGTAATTTGATACCAATGAGTCAGTTTTCAACGTTACGAGAGATTGAGGGAGAGCCAGATTATAATCATTTAGATGGAGATCGCTCTATTAAAGTTACTGCCAGTATTGCTGATGGTCGACCTAGGGGAAGACCGAGTAAACCCGAAGAAAGTAAAAATATTGATGGTGAACAGCCACTCAATTTCAAGCCTGATGAAGCTGAACAGGATCAATCTCAGACAGCTCGAAGGGGTCCGCCGCCATCTAAGACAATTATATTAGCTCGTGCTTTGAAAGATCTTAATGCGTCCATTGAGTATCCTCAGGTTTCAATTATTACTTCGGGTGGGGCACAAGAATCAATTGATTCTCTTCAAGATTTCTTAAGAGCCTTTGTAGTCGCTCTTATTGGAATTTTCCTTCTTCTTGCTATACTTTTTAACTCCTATTCTCAACCCATGCTTGTATTGGCAGCTGTACCATTTTCACTGATTGGAGTTATTTGGGCTTTTTATTTTCATGGTGAGCCTTTAAGTTTCTTTGCGCTAACTGGCTCATTAGCACTGATGGGTGTTATTGTGAATGACTCTCTCGTCATGGTGAGTCACTTAAACTATATTAGAGATAAAAGTGCACACTTAGAAGATAAAACGGTTTGGATTGCTCGAGGCTCTAGAGATCGTTTGAGGGCTGTAGTGCTTACCACGCTGACAACAATGGCCGGAGTATTGCCACTTGCTTATGGTATTGGAGGTACGGATGTATTCCTTCAGCCAATGGTTCTTGCACTTGGGTACGGTTTAATATTTGGCACATTTTTAACCTTGATTCTACTACCTTGTATGTATCTTATGAACTATGACTTTATTAACATGCTTGGAAGGATCAGAGCTAGATTTTCTAGAAAAAAGGCACCAGCTTAGCTACTTATTTTGTAGTGCCAGTCGAATGATCTGCTCAGTACTGAGGTTTTGATCGTCAATCTTTGAAACCATTTTGTTCGCTTCTTTGGCTTTAAAGCCCAGTGAATGAAGTGCTTCAATGGCCTGCCTAGTATTTGGGTTAGCACTCTGTTTTAATTCTTTTGAAGACTCTATGCTGTCACCCAGTTCTAATTTTCCTAGTCTATCTTGAAGTTCAACTATCAGCTTAAGTGCAGTTTTTTTACCAATCCCTGGAGTTTTAGAAAGAAGATTGGAATCTTCTGTGGCGATGCATTGAACTAGAGAGTTAACACTAAGGTTTGATAATATCGCAAGTGCTACCTTAGGCCCAACACCATTAACTCTAATTAACTCCCTAAAAATATTTTTTTCATCTTTAGTGATAAATCCAAATAATGTATGTGCATCCTCTTTGATACTTAGATGTGTGAACAATAAAATATCTTCAGAAGGAGTATCTAATTCATAGAAGGTAGACATTGGACAAAGTACTTCATAACCAATTCCATCAACCTCAATAAGAACTTCAGGAGGGTTTTTTGAGATAATTTTACCTTTAAGATGCCCAATCATAACCAAGGGAACTTAGCAAAATGCTCTTTTTCAAATGTGCGTATCTGATTCTCATTCTGTAATGTTAAACCAATATCATCAAGTCCGTTGATGAGTCTTCTTTTTCTCTCAGGGTCAACTACAAAACTATACGAATCATTTTCAGTTTCAACAATTTGATTGTTTAAATCTATTTTTATTTGTCCAGAGTAGTCAAACAAACTATCAACGATTTCACTGCTTAGGGTTATTGGGAGTATTCCGTTCTTAAAGCAATTATTATAAAAAATATCTGCAAAACTTGGAGCAATGATGGCTCTAAATCCATAGTCCTCAAGAGCCCAGGGCGCGTGTTCTCTAGAAGAGCCACAACCGAAGTTTCTTCTGGTTAATAAAATTTGCGCACCGGAATACTTTGGGTTATTTAGAACAAACTCAGGATTTGTAGGGCGTTTTGAATTATCCATGCCAGGCTCTCCATGATCTAAATAGCGCCATTCATCAAATAAATTTGGACCAAATCCACTTCTTTTAATGGATTTTAAAAATTGTTTCGGAATAATCGCGTCAGTGTCAATATTGGCGCGGTCAAGTGGGACTGCAATTGAACTCAAAGATGCAAATTTTTTCATGAAGTTACTCCTGAAAATCGACCTGCTATTGCTGTTGCTGCTGCGATAGCTGGACTAACAAGATGGGTAAATGAGCCTTGACCTTGGCGACCTTCAAAGTTTCGATTAGAGGTACTCGCACACCTCTCGCCAACTTCCAGCTTATCAGCATTCATCGCTAAACACATAGAGCACCCAGGTTCACGCCATTCAAATCCAGCGTCTTTAAAGATTTGATCAAGGCCTTCTTCTTCAGCTTGCTTTTTTACTAAACCTGACCCAGGAACTACAAGCGCCAATTTAACATTTTTTGCTATTTTTTTTCCTTTTGCTACTGAAGCTGCAGCTCTCAAATCTTCAATTCTTGAGTTTGTACAGGATCCAATAAACACCTTATCTATTTGTACTGAGCTCATTATTGTATTCGGTTTGAGATGAATATACTTTAATGCATTACGAATACTTTCAGCTTTAACCTCATCTTCTTCTAATTTTGGATCAGGAGTTGAACCATTAATGTCAACAACCATTTCTGGAGAGGTTCCCCACGTTACCTGAGGTTTAATTTCAATTGCATCGATTGCAATTGTCTCATCGAAAAAAGACCCTGGATCGCTATGAAGAGTTTGCCAATAATTTAGAGCTGACTCCCAAGTATCGCCTTTTGGAGTAAAAGGCCTTTCTCGAACATAATCAATTGTTTTCTCATCTACAGCTACTAGACCGACTTTTGCTCCAGCTTCGATAGACATGTTGCAAAGTGTCATTCTCCCTTCGATACTCATATTGGTAATTGTATCTCCACAAAACTCAATGGCAAATCCAGTGCCGCCAGCGGTACCAATTTTTCCAATCACATATAGCGCAAGATCTTTAGCGCTTACATCGTTAGATAAATCCCCATTGATTTCAATTTTCATATTTTTTGCTTTGTTTTGCCACAAACATCCAGTTGCAAGGACATGCTCTACTTCTGATGTTCCAATACCAAACGCTAGGGCTCCAAGAGCTCCATGAGTTGTTGTATGAGAGTCACCACAAACAATACTCATGCCCGGTAAAGTTGCCCCTTGTTCAGGCCCAATGACATGAACGATACCTTGACGTATGTCATTCATTTGTATTTCATCGATATCAAATGTCTCGCAGTTTTTATCTAAAGTTTCAACTTGAAGTCTAGAAACGGGGTCAGCAATACTGCTAACACCGCTAGATCTTTCAGTAGTCGGAACATTGTGATCAGGAACAGCAAGGTTTGACTTTTTTCTCCATATCTTTCTGCCTGCTAAAGCAAGACCTTCAAAAGCTTGCGGAGATGTAACTTCATGAATTAGTTGGCGATCAATATATATAAGTGTTGAGCCATCTTGCTCTAAAACTTTATGTGCGCTCATTAGTTTATCGTATAGAGTTTGAGGCATATTTGAATAGTAATACTTGATAAAATGACTATTTTACATTTTTTAAAATCACTCAAATTATAGAAATAATTTATAAACAGTTATATTTTGTGTTGAAATTGTTTTGGTTCTAAAGTTTTTTTTAAGGTAGAGTTTATGTGTGGTATCTGTGGCCAGTTTCGTTTTGATGGAGAAGATGTTTCGACAAAGTCACTAGATGGTATGATGACAAAGTTGGCAAGAAGAGGTCCTGATTCAAGTGGGCAATGGATAAGGGGCAATATTGGATTTGGACATCAACGACTCAGTGTTATTGATTTGTCGAAACAGGGCTCTCAACCAATGTTAGATGAACAGCTTGAATTGACTCTAGTCTTTAACGGAACAATATACAACTATAGATCGCTTCGTTCCCAATTAACCAGCAAGGGCTACTCATTTTTCTCGCGATCTGATTCAGAAGTCATTTTAAAAGCATATCACTACTGGGGAGAAAGCTGTCTTCAGTATTTAGATGGAATGTTTGCTTTTGTTATTTGGGACGAGTCAAGTCAAAAATTATTTGTTGCAAGAGACAGGATGGGAATTAAGCCGCTCTATTTTAACTCTACATATAGGGCGTTTACCTTTGCATCAAATTCACAAGCATTACTTACTCAAGATGTTGACAAGAGTATCAACCCAGTATCACTTCAACAACAATTATCTCTGCATGGGGTTGTTCCAGCTCCAAATACAATTATCAATGGCATTCAAAAATTAAAGCCTGGCACCTTCATGACTCTGGATTCTGAAGGTAGAATTCGAGAAAAAACTTACTGGAGTCCTAATGCCAAAAGGACCGAAGGTAATATCTCTAATCAAGAGTATATTGACAGAACTCACGAGCTGTTGACTGCTGCAGTAACAAAAAGAATGAACGCATCTGATGTTCCAATAGGCGTTTTACTCTCTGGCGGACTTGATTCCTCTCTAATTGTTGCACTTCTCAAGGAAGCAGGTCATGAAAAAATTAGAACTTACTCAATTGGTTTTGAGGATATCGATGATGAAGCTGGGAGTGAATTTGAATATTCTGATCAAATTGTTTCTAGATTTCTAACTGATCACAAGAAATATACAGTCAGTAATCAGGAGGTTCTTCCTAGGCTCTCTGAAGCAGTGATGAATATGGCTGAACCAATGGTGGGTCAGGATGCTGTGGCTTTTTATTTACTATCTGAGCAGGTTTCGAAGCATACTAAAGTTGTATTATCTGGGCAAGGCGCTGATGAAGCTTTTGCAGGCTATTTTTGGTACCCAAGAATGGCGAATGAAAAAGGGACTGAAATAGAACGCTTTTCAAAACACTATGTGGATAGGCCTCATGACGAGTATATGCAAACTGTTTCATCGAAATATCAAGGGGAAAATCATACTCATATTTGGTTAAATAAAGAGTTCTCCAAGACAGGCGCAGAATCCTTTATTGATAAAGTATTTAGGACTGATATGACTCGCTTGATAGTAGACGACCCTGTTAAGCGAGTTGATAATATGACCATGGCATGGGGCTTAGAAGCTAGAGTCCCTTTTATGGATACTGACCTTGTTGAGTGGGCGTTGAGTATTCCACCATCACTAAAAATGAAAGAGGAGGGTAAGCATCCACTAAAAAGCATTTCGAGAGGGCTTTTACCTGACTCAGTAATCGACCGGAAAAAAGGATATTTCCCTATGCCTGCTTTGAAATATATTCAGGGAGAGTTCTTAGAATTTATGTCTGATATACTTTTATCAGGCGCATGTCGAAATAGAGGTATTTTTAATCAACATTATGTCAATAAAGTTATTGACTCTCCAAGAGAATATATGACAGCATTAAACGGATCCAGACTTTGGCATTTAGCGTTGCTTGAATACTGGCTTCAAATTAATTTAGATACCTAATCGATGGATAAGATTGTAATTTATACAGATGGTGGTTGTCGTGGTAATCCAGGAGTTGGTGGTTGGGGCGTTTGGCTTCGTTATAAAGATCATGACAAAAAGTTAAGAGGCTCGGAGAAAAACACTACTAATAATAAAATGGAGCTTACTGCTGCTATCAAAGCGCTTGAAGCACTTAAGTCAAGTAATATCTCGGTAGATTTGTATACAGATTCAAAATACGTTATTCAAGGAATCAATGAGTGGATTGAAGCCTGGAAAAAAAAAGGTTGGAAGACTGCCAACAAGAAGTCAGTTAAAAATGTTGATTTGTGGAGGAAACTAGATTCCCTTAATAATCAATATAGTGTCAACTGGCACTGGGTTAAAGGTCATAGTGATGATCCAGGAAATGATATGGCAGACTTGTTGGCGAATCAAGCGATGGATGAAATAAGTTAAATTGAAAATCGTTCTGGATGCTCTAAATATTCTAATTCGTTTTGACTAAACTCAGAGAGGAGTCTTGCTTCGGTATTAAATGGACCTCTCAACTTTGATCCTATATGTTTCGTAATTAACTCATCAAATGTTTTAACTGGGTCAATTTTCCTTTCGCTGCATAAATACCGATACCAATAATTACCTATCTTTACATGTCCGATTTCATCTTCAAAAATAATATCTAATATTTCAACCATCTGATTGAATTTTGTGCCACTAAATTTTTTTTTAATGCTTGGAGTTACATCGAGTCCTCTGGCTTCTAAAACCCTTGGAACAAGCGCCATTCTAGCTAAAACATCATAATCTGTATCAACTGACATCTGCCATAAACCATTGTGCGCGTCAAAATCTCCATAACGATATCCAAGCTCTTCAAGGTATTGATTAAGAAGTGAAAAGTGATACGATTCTTCAGTCGAAACTTTGATCCAGTCACAATAATATTGATGAGGCATCTCTTGAAATCTATAAATTGCATCTAGAGCCAAATTGATAGCATTAAACTCAATATGACAAATGGCATGAATATTTTTTATCATTCCAAGTTCAGACTTATCTCTTTTTGGCGCACCATGAAAATCCACCAGTCTTGGTTTTTTAGGGCGACCAGGTGATGGCATTTTTTTAATTTGAAATTGAGGACCTAAATCACTTAAGTTCTTGTATTTTTTTAAATAATTTGTTAAGCGAATTTTCTCTTCGAGATTATTGCAGGTTAGAGCCGAATAAGAGTCTTCAAAAAGAGACATAAGAACCAACTTTGATATTATCTAATTTCCATTGATTAATCTGTGTTCTAATCAATCTTAAGGCTGGAAATCCAACACTAGCAGTCATTCTTCTTATTTGTCTATTCTTGCCTTCAGTAATTGAGATTTGAATCCATGACGTGGGTATATTTTTTCTGACTCGAATTGGAGGTTTTCTATCCCAGAGCCAATCAGGTTGATTGATTTTTTTAATTTTTGCGGGTTTTGTTAACCCGTCTTTAAGTATTACTCCTTTATGAAGTGTATTAGTAGCAGATTCAGTTATTTCACCTTCAACTTGAACAATATAGGTTTTGATTTTATTATTTTTTGGATTAGAGATTTTATTTTGAAGTTTGCCATCATTAGTTAATATAACAAGACCTTCTGAATCCTTATCTAGTCTACCGACCGGATAAATGTTAGGGATATCCACATAATTTGCTAAAGTGTCTCCTTCACCACTAAATTGACAAATAACGCCATAAGGTTTATTTAAAGCTACAATTTTAACCATAAATATTTTTTGCTCTTTCAACAAATGCATCTAGTTGAGAGTTCGCAATGCTTTTAAATAAAGGAGCGATAGACATATCTGCAATTATGGATTTAAAACTAAATTCGAGATCTAGGTATACTTTTGAAGCGCTATCTCCGAGTGGCTCAAATCGCCACTCTCCAGAAAGACGATCAAAGGGGCCATCAATTAATTGCATCTCTATCGATTGAAATGGATTTAAAGTATTTTGAGTTGTGAAGGTTTTTTTGAACCCATTTTTATTTATCTTAACCGAGGCAGTAATTTGATTGCTAGTTTCATTTAAAATAGAAGAAGAGTCACACCAGTTCAAAAAGTTTGAGTAGTCATTAATATTATTCACCAACTCATACATTTGCTGGGGAGTGTAGGGAACAATTGCACTTTTTGAAATACGATGCATGGCAAAAAATAAAAAAGACAATTCAAATACTATAGTCTTGAATAAAAAAGCAAGACATGACTATTTTATCGAACAAAGCCTCGAGGCTGGTCTAAGTTTACTTGGATGGGAAGTAAAAAGCCTAAGAGAAAATAAAGTTCAAATAAAAGAGAGTTATGTGATTTATAAGAAAAATGAACTCTTTCTTTTTGGAGCTCATATTTCACCATTAAAGTCTGCTTCAAGTCATACGGAGTGTGACCCAACTAGAACTCGAAAACTACTACTTAATAAACTTGAGATTAATAGACTTAGAGAAAAAATTACCCAAAAAGGTGCTACCGTTGTTCCACTTAAATTATATTGGGCGAGAGGAAAGGTGAAACTAGAAATAGGAATTGCTAAAGGTAAAAAATCATATGATAAGCGACAAGATATCAAAGAAAGGGATTGGAAGTTAGATAAAGCTAGAGCCATAAAAGAGAGTAATCGATAAAATATAATTTTTTTTTAAATTAATTTTCAAATAGCTTTATTTTGATAGTACAATAGCTACTAGACACAGCGTTGGAGGCAGATGGTTTCTTTTGATTCTTTCCTCCTGAAATAGGTTTAAAAGTTACCTCTTCCGCTTTGTCTGTTTTTTAACAAACTTTTATTGGAGAGAATTAAAATGAATAAATCAGAATTAATTGATGCAATAGCCTCAGGTGCAAATTTATCAAAAGCAGATGCTGCAAGAGCATTGAATGCTACAACGAGCGCAATTACTTCAGCGATGGCAAGTGGTGACGGAGTTCAGTTAACTGGCTTTGGTAGCTTTGTAGTTAGAAGTCGTGCAGCACGTACTGGTCGTAATCCACAAACTGGAGCAACTATTCAAATTGCAGCTTCTAATGTGGCAGCATTCAAGGCTGGTAAAGCTTTGAAAGATGCATGTAACTAATTGAGTTATTTTGCTTCTTTGAAAAAGGCGCTTGTGCGCCTTTTTTTTGCTTAAACCTGCAATAGAAGTTCTTAGTCGGTTAGAATCTAATTCTCTAGATCACCATAATAATTTTGTTTGCCTTCAGAAGTGTCACTTAAATCTTTGATTGCTGTTTCAACATCTTTGATTGCACTTTTTAGCTCATTAATAATTAAATCGGTGTCATCAGTAAAAGGAAGTTCTTCAATAAGTTGATTTAGTTTTCCTCTAGATAGCCAAGCTTTATGACGAGCCCATTCAGGAAATAATAATTGATGAGGGTCAACAGTTTTTACATCAGAAAAACGCGATGGGTCTTCAGATTCTAGACCCAACGGAACATATCCATTAACCATTGTGACTCTGTCATAAGGCACTTCAAGTTTAGCGCCACGATGAACTACCATATTTCCTTGCATTACAATAATATAGCCAGGCCCAGGAAAATGGGGACTAATAATTTTGTCTTTGGGAATCGATTGATTATTTATTTTAATTTCTTGAGCCTCTTTTTTTGTGCCAAGAAAATACTGAAATTTACCACCAACCTGCTTATTTGGATCTGAAACCATCATGACATAATCCAAGCCAAGAGTATCGGTATGCCATTTGTCAACTGCACGACTAAGATCATCAGGTGCAAAATTGAAGTGCCCAAGGTGAAGAGGAATTGAGTGAGGAGCTACTGGAATGCCATAAATTTTAGTTAAAAATTCACTTACTTTTGGGCATAGGCACAAATCTCTTAAAAATCTAGAACGATAAACACAGCCTCGGAGTAGGTATTGAATTCTATCTCCTCCGCTTGAAGAATATTTTTTTAGTGATTGTGCAGATTGCATTAACACTCTAACACCTTCATCTGATAATAGTCTTGCTGTTCCAGAAACAGCAAATTCAGTGGGGCATTTAGTAATCTCTTTACTGGTATATCCTAAGTCAAACAAGGAGAATGATTCTTTAGGGGGTTCAAGATCTAGATGTATATTTGGATCATATGATGGTTCATCTTCAATATAGTCGTATCCATCTGGAAGTGTATTTGGAAAATTAATGGGTGTATTTAATAATTTATCTTTCATGTTCATAACGACTCAATAATTTAAATACATAATACTTAATGTTTAATAATGTCTCTTAATATTTTAAAAAATTATTTAATTGAATAGTTTAGCTTAAATATTTTTTTACTTTTAAAGCTTGATATACTTTATTTGAACTAATTAACATTTTAATTTATGACTAAATTCTCCCCTTATTGGTGGGAAGACCAGCCAAAATATAGAGAGAGTAATGGAATCTCTGTTAATGTTGATGTTGTAGTTGTTGGTGCTGGTTATACAGGGTTAAGTGCGGCTATTAGTTTGGCAAAATCGGGTCTTGAGGTTGTCGTTTTTGATTCAGAAGAGATAGGTTATGGGGCCAGTACAAGAAATGGAGGAATGATGGGCTCTGGTCATAAAGTCTCTCCTCAGCTATCTGAAAAAAAGTATGGTTCAGATTTAGCAGGACAAATGCATAAAGAAGCAAATGCTTCTCTGGCTTTTACTACTAATCTAATTAAAGAAAACAACATTGATTGTGATTTCCAGATTTGTGGACGATTGAGGACATCATGGGTGCCTCAAGACCAAGTCAGTATGTCAGAAAACTTAAATAAATTAAGGGATATTGATTATTTTAATTCTAAAATGATAAGTCCTGACCTGATGTCTGAGTCTATCAAAACGGATCTATATTTTGGAGGGCAATTTTATCAAGACCATGGCTCTGTCCAGCCAAGAAAGCTGCATTATGGTCTTTTTCAGCTTGCTATAAATGCTGGTGCAAAGGTTTTTGGAAACAAGCCAGTAAAAAAAGTGACAAGACTGTTGAGTGCAGAAACGGATGGTTTTGAAGTGTCTGTTGCTGATAGGATTGTTCACTCTAAGAATGTTCTAATAGCAACGAATGGATATACTCGATCGAGTCTTTCAAGCTATTTATCTAGAAGAATCTTGCCTGTACCTAGTTACATTATTACTACAGAGGATATTGGTGCTGATAAAGTTAAATCGTTGATTCCTGGCGAAAATTGTATAGTTGAAACAAGAAAACGATATTGTTATTATCGACCTACACCATGCGGGAAGAGGATTATGATTGGAACAAGAGCTGCTATGCATTCGATTTCACCAGAGAAAGCATTACCCATTCTTCAAAAAACTTTAGCCGAAATTTTCCCAGAGCTTGATAACGTTAAAATAAGTCATTGTTGGACAGGATTTACAGGTTTTAGTTTTAGTATGCTTCCAAACTTGGGTTGTAATAATGGAATTTATTCTGCAATGGGCTATTGCGGTAATGGTGTTGCGATGGCTCCCTATTTGGGACACATGGCCGCTCTTAAAATCTTGAATCCGAATAAGAGGGTAACGGTTTTTGAGGATACAGATTTACAGACGCGTCCATATTACTTTGGAAGTCCGTGGTTTCTTCCAATTGCAAGCGCTTATTTTAAGGTTTATGATAGATTTGATAATTATCGAAGAAGAAAATATTTAAAAATTATGGGTTAATTTTCATAGATATCCGATCTCTGCATATCTCTAAGAAATATCTATGTGCATGGTAAAATATGCGCTTTTTATTAATTGGAGATTATCCATGGAGCAAACTTTATCAATAATTAAACCAGATGCAGTATCTAAAAATGTCATTGGTCAAATTTACTCACGTTTTGAAAATGCTGGATTTAAGATAGTTGCATCAAAAATGATACATCTTGATAAAGAGATGGCTGGTGGTTTTTATGCTGTTCATAAGGATAGACCTTTTTTTAACGATTTAATGACATTTATGACCTCTGGACCGGTAATGATTCAAGTCTTAGAGGGCGAAAATGCAGTTGCTAAGCATCGTGAAATTATGGGTGCTACAAATCCCAAGGAGGCTGATGCAGGAACAATAAGAGCAGACTTTGCTGAATCGCTAGATGAAAATGCAGTTCATGGTTCAGATTCTTTAGAAAATGCAGCTATTGAAATTGCCTATTTTTTTGGTGATGATGGCGTTTGTCCTAGAACAAGATAAACATAATATAAATTAACTTTTCTCATGCTAGAAAAACAAAATCTACTAGGACTTACTCAAAGTAAGTTTAGGGAGTTTTTTTCTGACATGAATGAAAAACCATTTCGTACAAAACAGATTATGCAATGGATTTATCACCAAGATGTTTACGACTTTGGTGATATGCATAATTTACCAAAAGATTTAAGGAATAAACTTAAATCAATATCTAGCATTGACTTTCCTGAAGTTATTTCGATGAGTAATTCAAAAGACGGTGTTATCAAGTGGGTTATTAAACTGGGTGAAGAAAATCATATTGAAACTGTTTACATACCTCAAAAAGATAGAGGCACTCTATGTATCTCTACGCAAGTTGGCTGCTCACTTGCATGTACTTTTTGTTCAACAGGGTATCAAGGTTTTAATAGAAACCTAAAAACTCATGAGATTGTTGGGCAAGTTCTAATTGCTCAAATTCATCTAAGTCAGCAAGAGAAACGTATCTCAAATGTAGTTTTTATGGGGATGGGAGAGCCATTACTTAATGAGTCACCTGTTTACGATGCTTGCAACATTCTTTTAGATGATTGGGCTTTTGGGCTGTCAAGAAGGCGAGTTACTGTTTCATCTTCTGGAATTGTTCCTGCATTAATGAGAATGTCTGACAAAGTACCAGTAAGTCTAGCAATCTCTTTGCATGCGCCTAATGATAAATTAAGGGATATACTTGTTCCAATAAATAAAAAATATCCAATTAAAGAACTGATGAAAGCTTGTCATTATTATCTTAATGCTGGCACTCAAGAGAGACATATCTTATTTGAATATGTTATGCTTGATGGGATTAATGATTCTTTGGAGAATGCAAAATCACTCTCGAAGTTACTCAACTTTTGGTTTGATCGTGAATCAGCCAAAGTTAATCTAATTCCTTTCAATCCATTCCCAGAAAGTCTTTATAAAACCTCAAAAAATAGTACTATTGATAAATTTCAAGATATATTGCATCAGTCAGGGATTCGCACTACAACTAGAAGAACAAGGGGTGATGATGTGGATGCTGCTTGTGGTCAGCTGGCAGGAAAAGTATTAGATAAGAGCAGAAGAAGTGTTAGACGGAATTGATTACTATCCTAAAAAGAAAAAACGCATATTAGGAAAGCTAATCTGGTTATTGTTGTTTGTTTTGGTCTTGGGTGGTATGTGGTATTATTTTCAGGATCTAGGTTTTAATCAAAGTAAATCAACTTCAATCATCATTAGTCAACCATCTGAGTATGTTGAAACTGAAGTGACTATTATGAAAGAGACAGTTGAACCGATTAGAGATAATATACTTGAGGGTAATGAAGAGAGTATTGATGAAGTTGTAAGCAACTATGAAGCAAATACACAAAATTAAAAGAAGAGTTTCTAAGCAAATATTTATTGGTGATGTTGCTATTGGTGGTGATGCACCAATCAGTGTACAGAGTATGACCAATACAGATACTTGTGATGTTGATTCTACCATTTCACAAATACTTTCTCTTGAAGCGGCTGGAGCTGATTTAGTAAGGGTTTCAATTCCTACTATGGATGCAGCTGAAGCTTTCAAAAAAATAAAAAAATCTGTCAATGTTCCTTTAATTACTGATATCCATTTTGATTATAAGATTGCCCTTAAAGTAGCTGAATATGGAGCTGATTGTCTACGAATTAATCCAGGAAATATTGGAAAAGAGGATCGAATAAGAGAGGTAGTTGCTTCTGCAAAAGATAATAGAATTCCTATACGAGTAGGGGTTAATGCTGGATCATTAGAAAAAGATTTGCAAAAGAAATATACAGAACCCACACCAGAGGCAATGGTAGAGTCTGCGTTTAGACATATCGATATTTTAGAAAAATTAAACTTTGATAATTTTAAAGTTTCTCTTAAGGCATCTGAAGTTTTTATGACTGTGTTTGCCTATCGAAAGCTTGCCTCACAAATAGATAATCCTCTTCATCTTGGCATTACCGAGGCTGGTTCTTTTCGCTCTGGCACAGTTAAATCTTCAATTGGAATGGGTTTGTTATTGACTGAAGGTATTGGAGATACCATACGTGTGTCGCTAGCTTCAGATCCTGTCAATGAAGTTAAAGTTGGTTTTGATATTTTAAAGTCACTTCATTTAAGAAAGAAAGGCGTCAATTTGATTGCATGTCCTTCATGCTCTAGACAGAAATTCGATGTTATTTCAGTTGTTAATGAGCTTGAATCACGTCTTGAAGATATTAATGAATCTATTGATGTAGCTGTAATTGGTTGTGTAGTTAATGGCCCAGGCGAAGCTAAAGAGGTAAGTGTAGGCCTTACTGGCGGGTCTCCAAACTTATTATATATTGATGGCAAGACTCACAGTAAAGTCGAGAATGAGTCATTAGTTGATACCCTTGAGAAGCAAATTAGAAAGCGGATTCCTATTTCCAACGTTTAACTCTTTTGTAAGCCTTGTATTTGTAGATAAGAATAATTGAGAAATAGCCTATTAATGATGTAATGATAGAAGTAATTAATCCTCCTATCCAAAAAGCAACCGTTGCATTTCCAAAATTTTCCATCAGATAGGACAATGTAAACTGAAATTCTGGATCCATCTCAATACCCATAATCAAAGCCCCTAGCTTATAGGTAAAGAAATAAAATGGCACCATCGTTATTGGGTTATTAATCCATACTACAAGAATTGAAAGTAGAATATTTGCTGAAAAAACAACTGCAAATATTGCTACCAAAAGAGTGTGCATTGGAAGTGGAAGAAATGCAAAAAAGAGTCCAATCGCAAACGCTCTGGAAATTGTTTTTTTATTCCATTTCCAAATTTCAGGACCCTTTAGATATTTATTAAACCACCCAAGATCAATGCTATCAGGTTTAGGACTATATTTTTTCAGAGTGTCTTTCATTAATTTTTTGAAACATTAACAATGTTTTCAGATGTCAACCCATAAAGTTCATATTGCTCAGTTTGAGAGCCATGTTCTGTCACATTGTCTGGAATACCTAAAATGTGAAGATTTGTTTTGATATTATGCATCTGAAGTAGTTCATTTACAGCACTTCCTGCACCACCTTTTAGAGTATTGTCTTCAATTGATATTAGCGTTTTAGAGTTGTTTGCTATTTTAATTATTAAGTCTTCGTCTAAAGGTTTTATAAACCTCATATCAATAACTGTAGCATTAATCTTTTCTGAGGCCTCAAGTGCAATTTCAAGCATATTTCCAAAAGAAAAAATTGTGATATCTTTTCCTATTTTTACAACGTTTGCTTTTCCAATATCAATCATAGAATCTGTAACAAAATCTTTAACACTCGATTTACCTCTAGGAAAACGGACACAGATCGGACCATCAAATTGATTCGCAAAATTAAGTGCTTTATACATTTCTAATGAGGAGCTTGGAGCAATGATAGTGATATTAGGTATACATCTTAAGAAACTTAAATCAAAAATACCTGCATGAGTCGCTCCATCGGCACCTACAAGTCCGGCTCTATCGATAGCAAAAGTTACATTCAAATTTTGCAATGCAATGTCATGAATAAGCTGATCATAACCACGTTGCAAAAAAGTTGAGTAAATGGCAACAATTGGTTTTAAGCCTCTAATTGCCATTCCTCCTGCGAGAGTAATTGCATGCTGTTCTGCAATGGCAACATCAATAAAACGTTCAGGAAATTCATGGGAAAATTCAACCATACCTGAACCCTCTGACATTGCTGGAGTAATTCCTATAACCTTTTCATCGTTTTTGGCAGTATTGCACAACCACTTTCCAAAAACACTGCTGTAGCTTGGAGAATTATTACTTGATGCGGAAGGTGGAGAGATTCCATGAAATTTAAGTGGATTTTGCTCTGCTGCCTCGAATCCATGGCCTTTTTTTGTAATAATATGAAGAATTCTTGGTTTATTGAGGTTTTTAAGGTTTTCTAGGGTTTTGATTAATATGGAAATATCATGACCATCTATAGGTCCAAAGTAGTCTACCCCTAACTCTTCAAAAAGAGTTCCAGGCAAAATCATTCCTTTTAAATGCTCTTCGGATCGTTTTGCAAATTTTTGAATGCGAGGCAATCTTTCTAAAAATTCAAGCGATTTAGACTTCATGGTTGAATAAATTTTCCCAGAGATAAGCCTTGTTAAATATTTACTTAATGCACCCACATTTTTTGAGATTGACATATCATTATCATTAAGAATAATTAAAAGATTAGCGTCCGTATCTCCAGCATGATTAAGTGCTTCAAATGACATGCCTCCAGTTAAGGCTCCATCTCCAATAATAGCGATTGAAGTATCGAGATTTTCATTAAGCTTATTTGCCATTGCAATTCCAAGTGCAGCACTAATTGAAGTTGATGAGTGGCCTGCACCAAAGATATCGTGTTCATTTTCGCTTCTTTTTGTAAAGCCAGATAAACCATCTTTTTGACGAAGCGATGACATCATATCTTTTCTTCCAGTCAAAACTTTATGGGTGTAGGCTTGATGGCCCACATCCCAAACAAAAGTATCGTCAGGGCTGTCAAAAACATAATGTATGGCCAGAGTTAATTCAATTGTTCCAAGATTAGAACTTAAATGACCTCCAGTCTTTTCAATGCTCTCAATAAGAAACAGTTTAATCTCCTCCGCTAGAGTATTTAGCTCGTCAATACATAGGTTTTTTATATCACTCGGGTTTTGAATATGGTCAAGTAGCATTGAAGAAGATGAAATGGTTAACTTTGAATTATTAAGAGTGAAGAATTATACACTTATCAGCAATAATTATCGTGAAGCACTAATGGAGTTTTTGTGATTAATTGGGCCTAAATATATTAATTTTATTGATACTCACTAGTAAAATTGGAAATTTTGTTGGATTACTTTGAAAAAATGCATTCAATCTGTGCTTTATATAAATTTACAAGGCTTGATGACTTTGAGGGTATTCAGGTTCCTCTCAGATCATTTATGGATTCTTTAAATATTAAAGGAACCATATTGTTGGCTCGGGAAGGAATTAATGGAACAATTTCAGGTAGTAAGGCCAGTGTTGACAAAGTTCTCGAATATCTGCAGTTAGATTCGAGGTTTGATGGTATCGAATATAAGTATTCATTCAGTCAAAAATCACCCTTTAAAAGGCTTAAAGTCAAATTAAAAAAAGAAATAGTCACCATGGGTATGTCAGAAATTGACCCAACACATTCGTCTGGAACCTATGTTAAGCCAAAAGATTGGAATGAGTTAATTAATGATCCTGATGTGGTTCTAATTGATACTCGAAACAATTATGAGTATGAAATTGGAAGCTTTAGGGGAGCAATAAATCCCAACACAGAAACTTTTAGGGAGTTTCCAACTTTTACAAAGAATAGTTTAGAGAAATATCGAAATAAAAAAATTGCTATGTTTTGTACTGGAGGAATTCGCTGTGAAAAATCAACAGCTTATCTTAAGTCAGAAGGTTTTGAAAATGTTTTTCACCTGCATGGAGGAATTCTTAAATACTTAGAGGAAATGAGTGAAGATGAGAGTCTTTGGGAGGGAGAATGTTTTGTGTTCGATGATAGAGTTGCCGTTAAGCATAATTTAGAACAGGGTAAATACGATCAATGTCATGCATGTCGTTTTCCTATTACCGAAGAAGATACTATGCATCCACATTACGAAAAAGGAGTGTCATGTCCAAGATGCTTCGGCACAAAAGATAGACAACAAATTGATCGTTATAGAGAACGAGAGAAGCAGGTTCAGCTTGCCAAGAAGCGAGGCGAAGTCCATATCGGAGATGATGCTATTTAAGTTAATAAATAGTAGAGATAATTTTGGTTTTAGCGCCAAAAAATTGTTTTATGTTTGAACGAAATGATATTGCAAAGTTAAAAAGAGATATTGTTTTGAATGTAGAGCTTTTGGGTTCTAAATTCAATTTACATACTCGATGGGGTGTTTTTAGCCCAAGATCGATTGATGATGGTACATTGCTATTATTGAAATACATTGGTGCTAATGAAGATGATATCTGCTTGGATTTGGGTTGTGGATATGGGCCCATTGGACTTGCTTTAGCAAGACAGTGTCTTAAAGGTCAGGTGCATATGGTTGATAAGGATTTTATTGCTGTAGAGCTTGCAAATATGAATGCAAAAAAGAATGGTATATCTAATGCCAAAGCCTATCTTTCAGATGCATTTACTCATGTTCCAGACGACATTAAGTTCAATCAAATTATTTCCAATATACCGGCTAAAGTTGGAAGGGAGCAGCTTTCAATTATTCTTTATGATGCATTTGATGCACTTGAATCTGGGGGCACAATCACCGTTGTTACTATTAATGGTTTGAAGGATTTTATAAAGAATAACTTTAAGTCAGTTTTTGGTAATTACAAGAAAATTAAACAAGGTCAAAAATATATCGTGTCTCAAGCTGTTAAGCAATAATTCACCAATGAATCTTTACAGTCTTTTGAATACTAGATTAAAATATTAAGTAAAAACAACTGGAGTATAAAATTGGACGTATTAGAAAAAATTCAGAAGCAGGTCGACAGTGCTGCAATAGTTATATATATGAAAGGGACTCCGCAATTTCCTCAATGCGGTTTCTCTGCTAGAGCCTCTCAAACTCTGGCTTCAACTGGCGTTGAGTTTGCTTATGTTAATGTTTTTGAAGATCAAGAAGTGTTTCAAAGCCTCCCTGATTTTGCTGATTGGCCTACGTTTCCCCAAATTTACTTCAATTCTGAATTAGTTGGTGGTGGAGATATTATTCTTGAAATGGCGGAACAAGATACTCTGAAGAATGCTATGCAAGAAGCGGTTGAAAAGTTCAATAGTTGAAAACTACAATCTTCTTAACTTATAACCATTCTGTTTTAACCAATTCTTAGATTCTTTAAAGTTGGGCATAATCAATTCTACTGATTTCCAGAAGTTAACTGAGTGATTTTTATGAATTGTATGAACTAATTCATGAATAATTACATATTCAATAACGTGCATTGGTGCCATAATTAAAAGGTAATTTAGGTTTATATTGTTTTTAGAAGAGCAGGAACCCCACATTGTTTTTTGTTCTTTAATTCTTACTTGGTTAACTTTAAAGTTATATTTTTCAGCAAAATATTCGAGTCGGGGTATTGCTATCTCTTTAAACTTTTTTTTGTACCATTTTTTTAATGAAATTGAGAGAATTTCTGGATTATTTGAATTGGCAACAAACTCTTCATCAGCATACGCTAGTCTTTTTGATGCACTTTTATTGATAGTGATTGGAAAAAGTGTGCCCAAATATAGAAGTTTATTTCGATTCATCGATACATCCTTTATCTGAGTTTCAATTAGTTTCCTCTTTCTGTTAACCCATTTTTCTTTTTGATTAATAAAATCTTGGATTTTTTCAATTGAAAGTTTTTTTGGGGCACGAACGATTAATTCAGCATCTTCATTAATAAATATGCTGAGTGTTTTGCGATTACTTCTAATAATTTTGCATGGCGTCATAAGCAATAACTGAGATTAATTTATCCATTGCCTTGCATTTTCGAACATTCTCATCCATGGAGATCTTTCTTTCCAATCATTTGGATGCCAAGAGTTTTGAACTGCCCTAAAAACCCTTTCAGGATGAGGCATCATAATTGTAATTCTTCCTGAGGGGTCACAAATAGCGGCAGTCGCATTTTCAGAGCCATTAGGATTATGTGGATAAACTTGAGAGATGACTCCTGAGTGGTCGACATACTGCATTACAATATTCTGAGTAGTCAAGTCTGATTTAAATGTTGCTTTACCTTCGCCATGTGCAATTACAATCGGAATGATTGATCTCTCCATCTCGTTAAAGAATATTGAATTTGAATCGTTTATTTTGACTCCAGTAAATCGAGCTTCGAACTGCTCAGAATTATTTCTTTCAAATGAAGGCCAGTTTTCTGTTCCAGGAATAATTTCTGTAAGATTTGAAATCATTTGACAGCCATTACAAACTCCTAAGGTAAAACTATCAGTTCTTAAGAAATACTCAGAAAATTCATCTTTGGCTAGATTGTTAAATAAGATTGAGTTTGCCCATCCTCTTCCAGCGCCTAGCACATCGCCATAGGAAAAACCTCCACAAGCAGCTAAACCCTTAAATTGCGCCAATGAAACTTCTCCTGAAAGAATTTGACTCATATGAACATCGATTGCTTCGAAGCCAGCTTTAGAAAATGCTGCTGCCATTTCAATATGTCCATTGATACCTTGTTCTCTGAGTATAGCAATATTTGGTTTTGCGTCCTGATTTAAATATGGAGCACTAATCACCTTATTAATATCAAAGCTTGGAGAAATCTTTAATCCATTTGAGTTTTTGAGATTTTCTGAAAACTCTGATTCAGCGCACAATGGATTATCTCTTAGTTTTGAAATTTCATAAGAAGTAGAAGACCATAATTTTTGTAGACTGTTCCTCTTTTGTTGAAACACTTTCTCATTTTTTTGGTAGATAATAATTTCATCACTCTTATTAATCATGGCAATTGGTTTTGTATAATCTTTCAGTCCAATCTTTTCAAACTTTTCTAAAACTGCCACTTTTTTATTGTCAGGAATCTGAATAATACAGCCAAGCTCTTCATTAAATAATTCCGATATCAGATTTGAGGCCTGAATATCTAAACCACACTTTGAAGCAAAAGCCATTTCTAATAAAGAGATTAGGGCGCCTCCATCAGACCTGTCATGATATGCACTAATCAGATTTTCCTTATTTAAAGAATTGATTAATTTGAAGAATTCAGAAAAAAGTATTGGGTCATCAAGGTCGGGAGCCTTATTTCCGATTTGATTAAATACCTGTGCAAGAGAAGAGCCTCCCATACGATTTTTTCCGAACCCAAGATCAATTAGAAATAACTTAGACTCTATTTCAGTATTAAGTAAAGGTGTAACTTGTTGTCTTACATCTGGAGTTTTTGAGAATGCGCTGATGATGAGTGATAAAGGTGCAGTGACTGATTTTTCATTTCCATTTTCATTCCAAGAACTTTTCATAGACATTGAGTCTTTACCAACAGGAATTGTTAATCCGAGTTTAGGGCAAAGCTCCATACCAATTGATTTGACTGCTTCATAAAGTTTGGCATCTTCCCCAGGGTGGCCACTTGCACACATCCAGTTAGCTGATAATTTGATATCACGAATATCTTCTATATAGGCACTCAGTAAATTGGTTAGAGATTCTCCAACACTCATTCGTGCAGCAGCAGCAGCATTAATGATTGATATTGGAGTTTTTTCTCCGATAGCCATAGCTTCACCTTGGTACCCATCATAATCTGAAAGTGAAATCGCACAGTTGGCAACCGGAACTTGCCATGGGCCAATCATTTGGTCTCTAGCAATAAGCCCTGTAACTGATCGATCAGCTATTGTAATTAAGAAATTTTTACTTGCTATTGTAGGTAGTCTAAGTAAACGATTAATCGCTGCATCAATAGAAATAACATTTGAGTCAAACTCATTTTCAATGTTAGGTAATGATTTAACATCCTTATGGATTTTAGGAGAGGAACCAAAGAGTAGAGACATTTCAATATCGATTGGCTTATTATTAAAATGAGAATCTTCAAGCAACAAATGTCTATCTTCTGTTACACTTCCTAGTAAAGCATAAGGTGCCCTTTCTTTTAAGCAAATCTCATCAAATAGATTAATGCTTTTCTCTTTAATTGCAATGACATATCTTTCTTGAGATTCGTTGCACCATATTTCAAGTGGAGTCATTTTTAGCTCGTCATTGGGAATTGATCTTAATTGAAGTTTAGCACCTTTTTTTGAGTCGTTAACGAGCTCAGGAATTCCATTTGAAAGTCCTCCAGCACCAATATCATGTATTGAAACGATTGGGTTCTTATCGCCTAGATTGACACATGTACTGATGACTTCTTGAGCACGTCTTTGCATTTCAGGATTAGCTCTTTGAACAGAGGCAAAGTCGAGATCTTCGCTTTGATCACCGCTACCTATACTCGATGCTGCGCCTCCGCCAAGTCCAATAAGCATTGCTGGCCCTCCAAGGACGATTATTTTGTCTCCACCAGAAATCAACCCTTTTTCTACATGATTCGTTTTGATGTTTCCGATTCCGCCAGCTAGCATGATTGGTTTGTGGTAGCCTCTTACCTCATTGTTTTTGGTTTTTTGCTCATAAGTTCTAAAATAGCCACACGTATTAGGCCTTCCAAATTCATTATTAAAGGATGCAGCACCAATTGGTGCATCAATCATGATTTCTAATGCTGAAGCAATCTGATTTGATTTTCCGTATTCTATTTCCCAGGATTGGATTGAATTTGGTATCTTCAGATTTGAGACAGAAAATCCGCATAGGCCTGCCTTCGGCTTAGAGCCTCTTCCGGTAGCACCCTCGTCTCTAATTTCTCCACCTGAGCCTGTAGCAGCACCAGGATCGGGTGCGATTGCAGTAGGGTGATTATGTGTTTCGACTTTCATTAGAACAGCTTTTTCAGCAATAGAAGTCCTGTAAACACCTTTTGCATCTGTTTCAAAAAAGGTTGACTCATACCCATTCATGACTGCAGAGTTGTCGCTATAGACAGACAAGAGTCCATCAGGATTTTTCTGGTAGGTATTTTTAATCATGCCAAAAAGAGATAATGCTTGGTCTTCTGAGTCAATTGTCCAATCGGCATTAAATATTTTATGTCTGCAATGCTCAGAGTTTGCCTGAGCAAACATCATCAACTCAATATCTCTCGGATTTCTTTCAATAGCAATAAAACTGTCAAATAAATAATTTACCTCACTTTTGCTTAGCACAAGTCCAAGTTCTATATTTGCCTTTCTGATTGCAGATTTACCGTCATTAAGGATATCTATACTGTCAAATTTGCCTGGCTCAAGTTCATTAAATAACAAGCTTGCATCATTAATATTTTCAAGGTGGGACTCGGTCATCTTATCCATAACCAATTCTAGGATATGGTCAAGTTCACTGTCACATATATTTCGATCGAAATGATAGTTAATGCCTCGCTCTAGTCTTGAAATTATTGATAAACCACAAAGCTGACATATGTCTGTTGCTTTAGTCGACCATGGAGAAATAGTACCAATTCGTGGAGAAATAGTGATTATTTTTCTAGACTGCACTAAACCAACTTTTGGTGCGTAATTTAAAAGTTTATTCAGCTTTGTCTTGTTTGAAGAGCTTAGATTTTTTTTTGATTCAATAAAGTGAATATATTCGGTTCCAATAAGGTTTAAGTCAGGAATTAAGGATTTAATTCTTTTGTTCAGAGATTTAACTTTAAATTTTCGAAGAGCTTGTATTCCCGAGTGAAAAGAGATCATAATTCTGACAAAATTTCATCGGAAATATCAGCATTGTGATAAACCTCTTGGGTATCATCAAGGTCTTCAAGTCTGTCAATCATCTTCATAAATTTTTCTGCGTCTTTCAAATTGAGTTCTACTCGATTGGCAGGCTCCATTGTGATCTGTGAATGATCTGGGTTTAAATTATTAGATAAAAGAGCATCCTTAACTAAAAAAAAATTCTCGGGTGTTGTGACAACATCAATTGAACCGTCATCATTAGCGACTATATCTTCAGCACCAGATTCAATTGAGATTTCTATGATTGCATCTTCATCTCCCGAAGCAAAGCTTATAAAGCCTTGTTTTGAAAACATATATGAAACGGAGCCGTCTGTCCCAAGGTTACCGCCATGCTTAGAAAAAGCATGCCTCACATCAGAAACAGTTCGATTATTGTTGTCTGTGAGGCAGTCAACCATAATGGCAGTTCCTCCAACCCCGTATCCTTCGTAACGAATTTCTTCATAGTTTTCACCTTCAAGATCACCAGAGCCTCTTTTAACAGCATTATCGATGGTATCTCTCTTCATATTGGCAGCTAAAGCTTTATCGATTACAGCTCGAAGAGATGGGTTGTTCTCGATAACACCTCCACCCATTTTTGCAGCTACAACAATTTCTTTAATGAGCTTGGTGAAAATTTTTCCACGTTTTGCATCTTGAGCTCCTTTTCTATGCTGAATATTGTGCCATTTACTATGTCCTGCCATTTATTTAACTATCTCCATAAATATTATTTAGTAAAGTCCAGTAAGCGTTGAATTGAGTGTTTTGCTCTATCAATTACGGTAGCATCTATGAGAATTTCATTGTTTCCGGTATTAAGAGTGTCAAGGCATTTTTCAAGGCTGTTCATCGCCATCCAGTTGCAATGAGCGCAAGACTCGCAGTCTGCACCTTCTCCCATTGTTGGAGCCTCAATTAGTTTTTTGTGGGGCGCAACTTCCTTCATTTTATGAAAAATTCCATTGTCAGTTGCCACTATAAAAGTATTTTCAGGCCTTGAAGAGACTGCATTAATGAGTTGAGTTGTTGAGCCAACTACATCTGCTAAATCGATAACCTCTTTAGGTGATTCAGGATGAACTAGTACTCCTGCCTCAGGATGTATTTTTATGAGTCTTTCAATTCCCTCAGCTTTAAATGCCTCGTGAACAACACAGGCACCATCCCACATAAGCATTTCAACGCCTGTCTTGGATTGAATATAGTGCCCCAAGTGTTTATCAGGTGCCCAAAGAACTTTTTTTCCTTCATTATGTAATTTTTGTACTACTTTTAATGCACTTCCTGAAGTTACAACCCAGTCCGCTCTCGCTTTTACTTCTGCAGATGTATTTGCATAAACAACGACTTCGTGATCTGGGTTTTGATCACAAAACTCAGAAAACTCTTCAATTGGACAAGACAAATCAAGTGAACAGGTGGCTTGCTCATCGAGCACAAGTACTTTTTTTTCAGGAGACAAAATTTTAGCGGTTTCACCCATAAACTTAACTCCTGCAACAACTATAGTTGAAGCGTCACTATTTTGACCGAACCTTGCCATTTCTAGAGAGTCCGATACGATTCCGCCAGTTTCTTCAGCGAGAATTTGAAGGTCTGCACTCACGTAATAGTGAGCAACAAGAGTTGCATTATTTTTATTAAGGATCTCTTTGATTGAATCTTCAATAGGTTGATCAATAACTATGTTTTGCATTACTAAGCTTTATTTGGAAGGGTAACCTTAATATTTAATTCTTTAAGTTGTGCCTTTGAAACAATCGAAGGTGCATCTGTAAGAAGACATGCTGCTGTTTGAGTTTTAGGAAATGCAATAACATCTCTAATTGACTCAGTTTGACTTAGAATCATGACCAACCTATCAAGTCCAAAAGCAATACCTCCATGAGGCGGACAGCCATAATCAAGAGCATCCAGAAGGAAGCCAAACTTTTCTTTTGCTTCTTCCTCTTCAATACCGAGAAGGCTCAGGACAGTTTTTTGCATTTCACTTTGATGAATTCTTATTGATCCGCCTCCAACTTCAGATCCATTAATAACTAAATCATAAGCTCTTGAGAGAGATTCTTGAGGTTTATTCACAAGGGTTTTTAAGTCAACACTTGGTGCAGTAAACGGGTGATGGATGGCATTCAAAGAGTCATCATCTGTGACTTCAAACATCGGAAAGTCCATTACCCAAACAGGTGCCCATTCTTTATTTAAGAGGTTTAGATCATGTCCAAGCTTTTCTCTAAGATTTCCAAGTGCCTCATTAACAATCTTTGATTTATCAGCCCCAAAAAAGATAATGTCTCCAGTTTTTGCCTCAGTCAGATCTATTACTTTTTGAGTAATATCGTAACCAAGGAATTTAATGATCGGAGATGAAGGGCCATCATCATTGAGTTTAATATAGGCTAATCCTTTTGCACCATATATGCCGACAAACTTAGTGTAGTCGTCAATCTGCTTGCGACTGATTGAAGCACCTCCTTGAACTTTAAGGGCTGCGACTCTTCCTTTATCATCATTAGCTGGACCAGAGAAGACTTTGAATTCAACATCCTTCATGATTTCATTAATATCAATCATTTGTAGTGGAATTCTCATATCAGGCCGATCGACACCATAAAGTTGAATTGCATCCTTGTAACTTATAGTAGGGAATTTTGATGGCAATTCAATTTCTCCAACTTCTTTGAATAATCCTCTTATCATTTTTTCCATGAGTTCTGTGATCTTACTTTCATTCATGAATGATGTCTCAACATCAAGCTGGGTAAACTCTGGTTGTCTATCTGCTCTTAAATCTTCATCTCTAAAGCATTTAACAATTTGGTAGTATCTTTCAAAGCCAGACATCATTAAAAGCTGTTTAAACAACTGGGGAGATTGCGGAAGTGCAAAGAAGCTTCCTTCATGCGTCCTTGAGGGGACAAGATAATCTCTGGCACCTTCAGGGGTCGCTTTTGTTAGGAATGGAGTTTCAATGTCAAGAAAGTCATTTTTATCCATAAAGTCACGCATAAAGTGTGTCACTTTTGATCTCAGCCTTAATCGTTTCTGCATCTCATCTCTTCGAAGATCTAAATAGCGATATCTAAGTCTTACTTCCTCAGAGGTTTCCATTGAGTCCAGTTGAAATGGCATTGGTTTAGAATTATTTAAAATTTCAATTTCGTTTGCAAGAACTTCAATTTCACCTGTTGGAAGTTTCTTGTTTACCATTTCGCTATCTCTGGCAACTACTTTTCCAGTAATGAGAAGAACGAATTCATTTCTGATAGTCTCAGCTATCTTAAATGTATCAGCTTTATCAGGATTGATGACTACTTGAGTGATTCCTTTTTTATCTCTCACGTCTAGAAAGATTACACCTCCATGGTCACGTCTTCTATTGACCCAACCACAAAGTTTTATATCCTCATTAAGATGAATCTTATTTAATTCGCCACAAAAATGTGTTCTCATTTATTATCCTTAATCTTTAAATTGCCTGGAGTTACGACACCAGCAGAGATAACTAGTTTAAAGGCGTCTTCGACAGTCATATTTAACTCATATGCATCTTTTCTAGCCATCATTACAAAGAATCCTGAAGTTGGATTAGGAGTTGTTGGAACAAACAGATTAATGACCTCATCTCCAATAATATTTTTTGCTTCTCCCTCATATTCTCCTGATTGAAAAGCAATTACCCAAATTCCTTTACTAGGGTATTGGATTAAAAAAGCTTTTCTAAAACTGTCAGTTGAATTATTGAGAACCGTAGAGGAAATTTTTTTGAGGGTATTATAGATACTTCTAAATCCAGGTATTTTATTAAGAGCTCTTTCCCATAGCTCAACAAGTTTTCTGCCTAATATATTGGTTACCAAGGTTCCAGTAATTAAAATGATTAGGAGAACAAGAATAATCCCCGATCCCGGGATATTTGTATCAAGATTAAGAAGTGTCTCAGGTTGAAATCTTGGAGGAATTATATTATTTACAACCTCTAAAAAGAACTTAATAACAAGCACACTTAAGGCCAGAGGAATCCAAAATAGGAGTCCTGAAATAAAGTAATTTCTTAAGCGCTTCATAGAACTAAATAAGTAATTCTAAAAAAGAGACATTTTAACACAATCTGTAGTAGCAATTTGATACACGGAAGCTTAATCTAAATAGGTTGTAAATTATTTTCTTCTTCACGAAGAGTCAAGATTTCACAACCAGTTTCGGTAACTAAAATTGTGTGTTCCCATTGTGCTGAGAGTGACCTATCTTTGGTAGTTACTGTCCAACCATCAATTCTTGAGGTAACAACTTCATAGCCACCTAAATTAATCATAGGCTCAATCGTGAAAGTCATTCCAGGCTCCAAAATAGGGCTTTGATTAATTTTTCCATCATCATAATGAATAACTTGAGGTAGTTCATGAAATACTTCACCTATACCGTGTCCACAATAGTCTCGAACAACTGAGCAGTTTTTACTATGAGCATATTCTCCAATCACTTTTCCAATTTCACCTAAGTGAATACCAGGTTTCACCTTTTGGATACCTAGCATCATTGAGTCTCTGGCAACATTACAAATTTTCAAAGCTTTTACACTAGGTTTTCCGATAATAAACATTTTTGATGTGTCACCATGAAAGCCATCCTTAATGACAGTAATATCTATATTAATAATGTCTCCTTTTTTTAATTTTTTTTTATTTGGTATTCCATGACAAACAACATTATTGATTGAAGTGCATATTGATTTTGGGAAGCCGTTATAGTTGAGTGGTGCAGGTATTGAGTCTAAATCATTTACTATGAAGTCATGACAAATTTGGTCAAGTTTTTCAGTTGTCACTCCAGTTTTAACATGTTCACCTATCATCTCTAAAACGCTTGATGCTAGCTTTCCAGCATTGCGCATCTTCTCAATTTGATATGCTGATTTTATAGAGATAGACATTTAGAGTTCTATCAGGATTGTTGTGCTCTTTTTTCAAGTGCCTTAATTCGATCTTCAATAGGTGGGTGTGAGGACCATAATTGAGAGCGACTAGATTTGGGCTTTTCTCCTATTCCAAATGCAGCTAATTGTTCAGGAAGTGCCTCAGGCTCTTTTTGACCAAGCCTCTTGAGAGCGTTAATCATATTTTGGTGTCCCGCTAGGTCTGCACCCCCTGTATCAGCTATATACTCTCTTTTTCTTGAAAAGTACATGACAATAACGCTAGCTAGAATTGATAAAATTATTTGTGCAAACATTGTTGTTAAAAAATATCCAATGCCATAGCCACGCTGATTTTTTAAGATGACCCGATCGACTATATGACCAATTACTCTTGAAAAGAAAATGACAAAAGTGTTTACTACTCCTTGAATCAGAGTAAGCGTAACCATATCGCCGTTAGCAACATGGCTCATTTCATGGCCAACAACCGCTTCAATCTCACCTTGTGTCATATTGTCTAGTAAGCCTTGAGAGACTGCAACCAATGCATTATTTTTACTGGCACCAGTAGCAAATGCATTCATTTGACTAGAAGGAAAAATAGCAACTTCTGGCATTTTGATCCCTACTATTTTAGATTGCTTTTTAACCGTTTCAGTTAACCATCTTTCTATATTATTTGAAGGGTTTGAGATGACTTTTGCACCAGTCATTCTTTTTGCCATCCACTTTGAAATAGCAAGTGAGATAAATGCACCACCAAAGCCAATAACTCCAGAAAAAATAACTAATGCATTGATATTTAAGTCACTTCCATTCTGCATCAGTAGACTTTCTACACCAAGGATTCTTAGGGTGATACTTAAGACCACCATTATTGCAATGTTAGTGAGCAAAAAGAGAAGTATTCTTTGCATATTTTTATCCTTTAAATTTATTTAAAAAATATTATATAAAAAAAATATTTTATATTTGTGTGATATTGATGAATAATTAAAACATTTGCCTTTTGGAAAGTTATTTTCCAGGCCACATCATACGAGTTTCAGTTATTGTGCAGCTATTTTTGCCTGAAGTAGTAAGGATTGTTTGATAAGTGTTATCACTTGGAGTGAGGATGGTAAAGCCACCATCAGCATAGCTTGAAATCTTAAGGTTTTGATCGCTATCAATTTTAATCTGAACAATGTCAGAGCAAGATTGATTATTTACAGCTGTAATCATTATAGTTGAGAGGTAGCAGTATTCTTCAGCAGGAGTTAGAGTTGCGGAAAACGAGGAACTGCCATTATTATATTTTTGGGAGGAAATATGAAGGGAGGGAAATATTGAAGGATTTTCAGGGTGAGCAAATGTTAAATTTAATCCATTTAGACCATATAACTCTTCAATTTGACTTAAATAAGTATAGCAAGTTTCACTTATTCCTCGATTTCTAGCATCTTCAGCCAGAGTGGATGCAAAAGTGTTAACTGATAAAAGTAAAATTAATGATGCAATTATTTTAATAAAATTGTCATTCATACAAATAGTAAATCCCAAGTACTGATATATAAATATACGCTTAATCATGACTAGTATCGTTATTTCTTAAAGCTTCAATAAATTTTCAATTTGGCTGGATAAGTAATTTAAAGTACTTTATAATGAAATTTCGAATAATTTTAGGAGTCGTTTAAAATGAAGTTAAGATTTATTTTTGTTGCTGTTTTAGCATTGCTTGTAAGTGGTTGTATGGACACTATTATGGCAGTACCTGCTGCTGCAGTTAATGGGGTTAGTAATGTAGTTGGCGGTATTTGGGGAGCAATAACAAGTATTTTTTAATTCTCTCTTTTTAGTGCTCTTAAATCCCATAAATTTTTTATGGGATTTTTTTTGTCTTTAATTTACTATATCCTGATGTATTTTTTTATTTTGTGCAATTTTAAGTGCCTCCTTCTTACTAGGAGCTTGAACTGAATATGAAATTTTATAACCTTTAGTAAGTAAGTATGAGACTGTCCACTCATTGCCTTTAAAAGCTGGCAATAAAAGTATAAATATTTCGACTATCAAAATTATTATTTGAAGGTCATTTGCATTAGAAAAATTAAAAAAACCGAGATATCCATAAATTTCATAATCAATACTCGCAAGAATTAAAATTGTTAATACATATGCTATGAAAATCTTCCAGAGTCCACGAAATAAAAACCAAATTGGAAGAATTGGCATCATTGTGACAAAAGGAATGGCAAGCCAAGCAAAACCAGTCTTAACTGCTTTAAGTTCTTTTGAAGGATGGTTGAGAACTTTATAAGTCTTCATTAAAAAACATGAGTATTTTTTTGAAATTAGTATACCAAAAAAAAATAAAGAAATGGTGGGGCGAGAAACGGGGCTCGAACCCGCGACAACCGGAATCACAATCCGGGGC
>CAZEAO010000006.1:0-31190 GCA_964510245.1 uncultured Piscirickettsiaceae bacterium
TAAACAAATAAATTATTAGTTGGGTTGTTAGTAAGAAAGAAAACATTTTATAATTAGATTAATAACTAACAACTTTAGAATTAATAAGCAAAGATATCAACAAATTAATAACAATGTAGTTTGTTGATTTCAATAAAAAAAGGAAAGAAGCTAACAACAAAAAAGACAGCTAATAACAATAATAATTAATTTAAAAAAGAAAGGTCGTTTATGAACACTGAGCTAAGCGTAGAAGAACTCATCGAACCACTACAAACTGTAATTGGTGTTGTTGAAAAAAAACAAACACTACCCATACTTTCACATGTTTTAATTCAATTAAAAGATAACATACTCACCCTAACAACAACAGACATGGAGTTAGAAATTAGTGCATCAGCAAAAATTAAAAGCAACACCGAAGCAACCTTTACAATCTATGCGAAAGATTTAATTGATATTGTTAGAAAGCTACCTGAAAAGACTCAAATTAAATTCAAAATTGAAGAAAGCAAAGTTTACTTAAATGCCAATAAAAATACTTTTGAGTTAAATACTTTTAATCACTTAGATTTTCCTGCTCTGCCAAAAACACAAGACACAAGTGTTATAAAAATCAAACAAGAAACCTTAAAAGAGTTAATTGAAAACACAAGTTTCTCAATGGGAAACCAGGATATAAGGGCTTATTTAAACGGTCTTTATTTTGAACTAAACACAAACTCATTAACTGTGGTAGCCACAGATGGCCATAGACTATCTATTGGAGAGGTTGATCAAAACAACGATTTAGAGGAAAAAAAGACTGTAATTCTTCCAAGAAAAGCCGTGCTTGAATTAACCAAACTTCTTAATAAAAGCAACCAAAATGTTGCTGAAATACATTTGTCAGACAACTATTTTTCACTTATTGATTCAAATACAAAAATCATTAGTCGATTAATAGATGGGAATTTTCCAAACTACAAACAAGTGATGCCGACTGACTTCAGCAACACAGTTGTTATTAACAGAGAAGAGTTTTTATCTAGTCTACAACAAGCTTCAATATTTGTTGACGAGAGAACAAAGGGAGTAAAGCTAGTCTTTAGAGATGATAAGCTTAGTATTTTTTCTCATTCGGAAAGAGGAAGGGCTGAAACACAGATAGAGGTTACAAAACAAGAAAAAGAATTGGAAATTGCTTTTAACATTCACTATCTAATCTCTGTTTTGGAAAAACTATCATCAGAAACTATTAATATGGTAATTCCTGGCGGCGAGAACAAGTCTTGTCTTCTTGGTGCTATAGATGATGAAAGTTATCAATATATCATTATGCCAATGAGAATTTAAACATAAAGCTTAATGGCAACAATCGAAAAGCTATATGTTTTAAAGTTTAGAAACCTATCAAACCAAACTTTTCTACCAAATAATAATATCAACCTAATTGTTGGTAAAAACGGACAAGGCAAAACAAACATTATTGAGTCTTTATATTATTTAGGACACGGAAGGTCTTTTAAAACCAAGAGCCTTAGAGATGTTATTCCTTTCGATGAACAGCTGATTCAAATATCCGCAATCGTTAATGGAAAAAAAATAAAACTACAAAAATCTAGAGAAAAAAGCCTGGTTTTGGTTGATGGAAAAAAAATAACTAGCAACAGTTTGTTAAGCCAAATTCTTCCAATCCAAATAATTTCTCCAGACCGAGGCTTTGTTGTTGGAGGGCCCCCCAAACTAAAAAGATCCTATCTTGACTGGGGTGTTTTTCATAACAATGAGACAACAAACAAAACTTATTCTGCTTATAAAAAAACATTAAAAAACATCAACACACTTTTAGTTTCTGGAAAAACAAACCAACTTGACGGATGGTTTAAACAGTTTGCAAGCTTGTCTGTTGAAATAACAAAAAACCGCACTCAATATTTAAACAGCCTTTCGCACGTTTTCAAAAAAAACCATTCTATTAAACTTAAGAGCCTGGTTGAGTCTGCTTTCGAGTTTGAGTTTCTGCTCCAAACAGGATGGCCAAAAGAGGTGGACTCGCTTGATCAAAACTCAATCGAACAATATTTAGATAATAATGCGAACTCTTTAGTTAAATCAAAACACATAAATTATGGCCCACACCGATCAAATATTGAATATTTTTTAAACGGTCAAAACGAAAACTATTTATCAAGAGGTGAACAAAAAAAACTATCGGTTGTTTTTTGGATGCTGCAAGTTCTTTTAATGGTTGAAAATAACAAAAACCCAATTGTCCTTTTCGATGATATTTCTTCTGAACTAGATGAGATAAAAATTAAATCGATAGTTGATTTTCTCACTCAAACAAAAGTTCAGATCTTTATGACAGATATTGGCAACAAAAAACTACCCTTAAGTGTAGTAAATAACACCACCAGTTATAAAGTAGAATGTGGCGTTATTACTAGGCTAGAGGGTTAAATTGCAAACACTTAAAACACGTTAAAAAAACCAGATGATTTGGTGCTAAAGTTATTAGCCGTGGTATAATAAATTTTATTTAAAAAAGGCAAATATGGCTGAAGAATACCAAGCTTCAAATATTAAAGTTTTAAAGGGTTTGGATGCTGTTCGAAAGCGCCCAGGAATGTATATTGGCGATACAGACGACGGCACTGGTTTACACCACATGGTTTTCGAGGTTGTTGATAACTCAATAGATGAAGCTTTAGCTGGCCATTGCTCCAAAATAGAAGTCATAATTCACGACGACAACTCCATATCAGTCACAGACGACGGAAGAGGTATACCTGTTGATATTCATCCTGAAGAAAAAATATCGGCTGCTGAGGTTATTATGACAGTGCTTCATGCTGGTGGAAAGTTTGACGACAACTCCTACAAGGTTTCAGGCGGCCTGCACGGTGTGGGTGTTTCGGTGGTAAACGCTTTGTCCGAGTCTCTTCGTTTGGTTATTCATAGAGAGGGCGATGTTTATGAGCAAAACTATGCTCTTGGGGTGCCCACAGCACCAATAAAGAAAACAGGAAAAACAGATAAGTCGGGAACCATAATTCATTTTAAGCCTAGCCCTGAAATTTTTACTGAAACAGTTTATAAGTTTGAAACATTATCAAACAGACTTCGAGAGCTTTCATTTTTAAACTCCGGTGTACACATTGAAATTACTGATGAAAGATCCGATAAAAAAGATGTTTTTGTTTATGAGGGAGGTATTACAGCATTTGTTGAACATCTAAATAAGTCCAAAAACCCAATTCACAGCGATATTATCTCAATTAGTACAATGAAAGAAGACATTTCTGTGGATGTTGCATTACAGTGGAGCGACTCATACCAAGAAGGCGTTTATTGTTTTACTAATAACATACCCCAAAGAGACGGCGGCGCACACTTGGCGGGGTTAAGGGCCGCATTGACACGAACACTAAACACTTTTATTGACTCGTCTGGTTTGGCAAAAAAAGAAAAAGCAGCCATAACTGGAGAGGATACTCGAGAAGGCTTGACGGCAATTTTATCTATCAAGGTTCCAGATCCAAAGTTCTCTTCTCAAACCAAGGATAAGCTGGTTTCTTCAGAGGTTAGGGCTCCAGTAGAATCATCTGTTAACGAAAAACTGGGCGAATACTTGCTTGAAAATCCAGCAGAAGCCAAAATAATAGTTAGCAAAATATTTGAAGCGTCAAGAGCAAGAGACGCCGCTCGAAAGGCTCGTGAAATGACTCGCAGAAAAGGGGCTTTGGATATTGCAGGACTTCCTGGAAAGTTAAGTGATTGCCAAACAAAAGACCCAGCAGAATCTGAAATTTTTCTTGTAGAAGGGGACTCTGCAGGAGGCTCTGCAAAACAAGGAAGAGATAGAAGAACTCAAGCAATCCTCCCACTTAAAGGAAAAATATTAAATGTTGAGAAAGCCAGATTTGAGAAAATTCTTTCCTCTCAAGAGGTGGGGACACTGATTACTGCTTTGGGTTGTGGTATAGGTAAAGAAGAATACGATTTGGAAAAATTACGCTACCACAAGATTGTTATTATGACTGATGCTGATGTCGATGGCGCACATATTCGAACGCTGCTTTTAACCTTTTTTTACAGGCACTTTCCTGAGCTAATTGAAAAGGGGTATCTCTATATTGCCCAGCCCCCTCTATATAAAATTAAAAAAGGCAAGCAAGAGCGATACTTGAAAGATGATGCCGAGCTTAACGACTATTTACAGCAAGAGGCTATACACGACGCTAGTCTTTTTGTTACTACAGACTCACCAGCCATTCAAGGAGTTGCGCTTGAGAAAATTGTCAAAAAATACTATCAAACAATTAAGGTTGTTGAAAAACTAGCAAAAAAATACAACGAATCTTTGCTTAAAGCCATGCTTGGTATGCCTAAGGTCGACTTGAAAGATAGCAAAAATGCAAAGGATTGGTGTTGGTCGCTTCAAGAAAAAATGAATAACAACACCTCAATGGCAGAAAGCCACACACTTGAATTATCCAACAACTCAATTGTATACACCATGAGAACATATGGAGTAGAGACTGACACTTCAATTCTCGACGAGGTGTTTTTTGTGTCTAACGATTATAAGAAAATTGAAAGCTACTCAAGCCAAGTAGAAAGCATGTTTGGTGATGAAGCATATGTTCAAAAAGGCGCCAAAGAAGTTAAAACACCAAGTTTTTCTAGCGCTCTTGACTTTCTTTTAAAGGAGGCACAAAAAGGCCAAGGTTTCCAAAGATATAAGGGGCTTGGAGAAATGAATCCGGACCAATTATGGGAAACAACAATGAATCCCGAATCAAGGGTTATGCTCAGAGTTAAAATAGAGGACGCCATTGCCTCAAATGACGTCTTTACAACTTTAATGGGTGACGAGGTTGAGCCTAGAAGAAACTTTATTGAGGATAATGCACTTAAGGTCGACAATCTTGATTTCTAGTTGTTTCAAGTGTTTTGACTTGAATTCAGTTAATTTGGCCTACGAATTTTATTACTAACCAACAAGCTCCTTTTGTAAGATAATAAGCACAATTACTTACTAACGGCGGGGTTATGTCAAAAAAACATCCTGTAATTGCAATTACCGGTTCGTCTGGAGCAGGGACTTCGACTGTAAAAAATGCATTCAATCATCTGTTTGAAAGAGTGGGTGCAAAACCAGTGGTTATCGAGGGTGATAGCTTTCATAAGTATGATCGTAAAGAGATGAAAGCTGCAATGGAGATGGAGGACAAAAAGGGTAATAAGTACTTTAGCCATTTTGGACCTGAGGCAAACCACTTTGATTTGCTTGAAAAAACCTTTAGAGACTATGGTGAAAAAGGCCATTGTAAGCGACGCTACTACATCCACACTGATGAAGAAGGCATACCTTTTGGAAAAAAAGCCGGGGAATTCACTGACTGGGAGGATGTAGGAAGAGACAGCGACCTTTTGTTTTACGAAGGGCTTCATGGCGGCGTTAAAGATGGAAAAATTGATGTCGCGAAGTTTGTAGACCTTTTAATTGGTGTTGTTCCGGTCGTAAACCTAGAATGGATTCAAAAAATACACAGAGATAAAAAAGACAGAGGGTATTCTGCAGAAGCCACAGTTGATACGATCCATAGAAGAATGTGGGATTATATTAACTACCTAACCCCTCAATTTTCAAGGACACACATTAACTTTCAACGCGTCCCTACGGTGGACACGTCAAACCCCTTTATAGCTAGAGATATACCCACACAAGACGAAAGTTTTGTTGTCGTTAGGTTCCAAGACCATAAATATTGTGACTTTATTTATTTACAAGACATGGTGGCAGGCTCATTTATGTCTAGGCCAAACACACTGGTTGTTCCGGGCGGAAAAATGGGTTTTGTGATGGAGTTAATTCTAAGAGAGCAAATAGAGAAAATGCTCGATCATTAACAGACTGGGTTTAGCCGCTAGTCTATAACAACAATGTTGATTAGTTTGTTTGGAACTACAATGACCTTGATTGTTTTTTTGTTCTCAGTAAACCTCTTCACTCTCTCGTCTTTAAGAGCGATTTCTTGAACCACAAGGTTTTCCGAATCTAGTGGCGCCATAATTTTTGCTCTTAGCTTTCCGTTTACTTGGGCAATAATTTGAACGTTTTCTTGTATCAAGGCTGATTCATCAACTTTTGGCCAGTTGGTATTTACAACCGCATCTGTTCCGTCAAGCAAAAACCATAAATGATGACAGACATGAGGTATCACAGGACTAAGACACTTAACCATGATTTCAATCGCTTCCTGTTTGACTGACATGCCTTCTGACGATGTGTCGGAGAACCTTGATATGCTGTTGTTTAGCTCCATCATGGTTGCGATAGCAGTATTAAACGAGTGTCTTCTGCCAAAGTCGTCCCCTACTTTTTGTAGCGCTAGATGAGTTTTTTGACGAATAGTTTTTTGTTCTTCGTTGAGAGCTGAATGATTTATTGTGGAAATCTCTATGCCTTTTTTTGAATTAACAAAACCACTAACAAAGCGATAAAATTTGTTAATAAACCTATGTGCTCCTTCTATTCCGCTGTCAGACCACTCTAGGTCTTGGGTTGGAGGTGCTGCGAATAAAATGAAAAGTCGAGCAGTGTCAGCACCATACTTTGAAATCATTTCTTGAGGGTCCACAGTATTTTCTTTTGATTTGCTCATTTTGGCGCCGTCCTTTAGAACCATGCCTTGTGTGAGCAAATTGGTAAATGGTTCGCCTGCATCAACGATGCCTTCGTCACGCAAAAGTTTTGTAAAAAACCGAGAGTACAAAAGGTGCAAAATAGCGTGCTCTATACCTCCAATATACTGGTCTACAGGAAGCCAGTAGTTGGCTCGCTTGTCCAAAATAGCGTCTTTTTGATCCATACAAGTGTAGCGAGCAAAATACCAAGACGACTCAAAAAAAGTATCAAAGGTATCTGTCTCTCTTTCAGAGGCTCCTCCACAGTTTGGACACTTAGTATTGTAAAAGTCAGCCATTTTTTTCAGCGGCGAGCCTACACCATCAAAAGCAACATTTTCTGGCAGTCTAACAGGAAGCATATCAACACTTTCAGGAACAGTTCCGCAGGAAGGGCAATTAATTATAGGAATCGGACACCCCCAATAGCGCTGTCTAGAAACACCCCAATCTCGAAGACGATAGTTTGTTTTTTCTTCTCCCATTTTTATGCTTGAAAGTTTTTTACTTATAGCTTTAAATGCGTCATCAAAACCTAAGCCGGTAAATTCACCAGAGTTGACAAGAATTCCTTTTTCAACGAAAGCCTCTTTAGATGTGTCAACGTCACCGTTCTCATCTGAAATTACCTCCAATATTGGGATATTATATTTTTTGGCAAATTCGTAATCTCTTTGGTCGTGGGCTGGAACGCTCATTACAGCTCCAGTGCCATAACCCATCAGCACAAAGTTGGCAATCCAGATTGGAGTTTTTTCACCAGTTAGTGGATGAATACATTTTAGTTCAGAATCAACACCTTTCTTTTCCATGGTTTCAATTGCCGCCTCTGATGTCTCCATTTTTTTACACTCATCAAGAAATGCCTGAATTTTTGAGTTATTTCTTCCTGCTTCAATGGCAAGAGGGTGTTCGGCAGCGATTGCTAAATAGGTTACACCAAAAAGCGTATCAGGCCTTGTAGTATAGACAGTTAGAGAAGTAGACTTATTAAGTCTAAAGACAATATCTAGGCCGACAGATTTTCCAATCCAGTTTGTTTGCATCATACGAACAGCGTCTGGCCAGCCGTCAAGTTTTTGGATGTCCGCTAAAAGCTCGTCTGCATAATCTGTAATTTTCATATACCACTGAGAAATTTCTTTCTTTTCAATAGGCGCGCCCGAACGCCATCCACAGCCTTCCACAACCTGCTCATTAGCCAAAACAGTTTGATCCACTGGATCCCAGTTGACTACTGCTTTTTTCTTGTATACCAAGCCTTTTTCAAAAAGCTTAATAAAGAACCACTGTTCCCATTTGTAATACTCTGGGTGACATGTTGCCAACTCTCTTGACCAGTCATAACCAAAACCAAGTTCAATCAGCTGCTCTTTCATATGGCTTATATTTTCATAAGTCCATCCGGCAGGCGGCACTTTGTTTTTAATGGCGGCATTTTCTGCTGGCAGACCAAATGCATCCCAACCAATTGGCTGCAATACATTCTTCCCCAGCATTTTTTGAAACCTGGATATTACATCGCCAATACTGTAATTTCGAACGTGTCCCATATGCAACCTACCTGAAGGGTAGGGCAGCATAGAAAGGCAGTAGTATTTTTCTTTTTTTGTGTCTTCGGCTACAACAAACGAGTTGTTTGTCTCCCAGTATTTTTGAGCCTCTTTTTCAATGGTTTTTGCGTTGTATTCTTGTGGCATTGTGTTGATATTTAGTTAAGTCTTAATGTTCCAACGAGAGAGCCGACACTTGTAAGCCCGTGTTTTTCTAGATATTCACTTATTCCAGCATTAATTTCTTGACAAACCAAAGGGTTGTAAAACAAAGCAGTTCCAACGCCTACTGTATCAGCACCCGCAATAATAAATTCTATCGCATCCTCTGCTGATAATATTCCTCCTTGGCCAATTATAGGCACGTTGTATTTTTTACTAACCTGATACACCTGATGAACCTTAAGAAGAGCAATTGGTTTGATGGCCGGACCAGAAAGCCCGCCTTGATTATTACCAATTATTGGTTGTTTTTTTTCTATGTCTACAGCCATACCCATCATTGTGTTAATTACAGCTAGCCCATCGCTTCCCGCGTCTATGCAGCGAAGAGCGTTTGCGGCAATATCTGTTTGGTTTGGAGAAAGCTTTGTGATAATTGGCTTGCTTGTATTTTTGCGACAGGTTTCAACAACACGAAACGACATATCAGGGTCGTTTCCAAAAGCAACCCCACCCTCTTTCACGTTGGGACAAGAAATGTTAATTTCCACAGCGTCAATATCGGTATCGTCAAAGCGTCTGGCAATTTGACCATATTCTTCAACGCTAGACCCAGAAATATTAATGATAAACTTGGTTTCATCTTTGTTTAAATCAGGCAAAATTTCGTTGACAACTAAATCTGTCCCAGGGTTTTGAAGGCCAATTGCATTAAGCATCCCGTTAGGCGTTTCTGCAACTCTGTGTGGTTTGTTGCCAAGCCTAGGCGCTAAAGTTGTTCCTTTTAAACAAACAGCGCCTACATCGCTATTAGAAAAGCCTTTTATCCGAGTATATTCTTCACCAAACCCAACACAGCCCGAGAGCAAAACGATAGGGGAGTTAAGCGACATCCCACAAAAACTTGTTTTAAGATTATTTTGCATTGACGACATTATACTTTTATGGCGACTTGGGAGTCATTAACTTCGTCTAAAATGTCGCTATGAATGGAGTTTTTATTACTGGAAGCAACACAGAGGTTGGAAAAACAACTGTTTCGGTTGAAATCATCAAACACCTTAAACAAAAAAGACAAATAGTTGTAAGAAAGCCTGTTGAAACTAACTGTGAATTGGTTAATGAAACCTATGTGCCTAAAGACGCCATTAAGCTCAACGAAGCTTGCTCGTCTGGAGAGCGTCTAGAACAGGTTTGTCCGTTTTGTTATGAGCTTGAGGCAAGCCCTGAACTTGCCAGCGCTCATTCAGGAAAGACTCTAAGTCTTGATAGTCTGGCTAAAGCCTGCAGGTCAAAAGTCGGTAATAATTTTGTTTTTATAGAGGGGGCTGGCGGCTTTTATTCTCCGATTGCTAATCAGGCGCTTAATTCAGATTTAGCGGCTCGACTTGGAGTGCCAGTTATTATTGTTGTTAGAGACGAGCTTGGAGCTATCGGTCAAGCACTTTTAACCATCAATGCCGCAAAGAGTGAAAAGCTACAAATAGCATGTGTTATCCTCAACGAAATAGAGCCCAATTGTCTCTCTAATGCTGAAGAGCTACGAGCTTATACAAACGTTCCAGTTATAGAGTTTTCAAAAAACAGGCTTGCCAATTTTTGCCTTGAAGTTGAAAGCCTAATCTAGTATTGTAAGGTTTGGTTTTTTAACGTCTTGCTCAGAGCTTTGCTCTTTATTGTCAAACAGCATGCCCTCTCCGTTTTCTTGAGCATAAGTCTACAAAACTGCTTCGCAAGGAATTACAATCTTTTGAGATTTTCCTTGAAATCGAGCCCTAAAACTTATCTCTTTGTTGCTAATGAGTCGATCGGCAGATGCTTAGGAGCTAATGTTTAAAACCATTTTTCCGTTTACATCAAAACCTTCTGGAACAATTACCCCTAAGCTTGAAGTGTTAATAAGCAGATACGGTGTGAGCTCGTTGTCCTCTATCCAATCACAATAAGCGCGGATTAGATAGGGAATAACGCCAGACATTTATAGTCTAATTGAAATCTTTTTCAGCAAAAGTGAGGCTGTCATGGAAGCCTTCTTTTTCAAAAATTCTGTTTGCATAGTCTTTAATTGGCTTGGCTTTTTCGCCTAAGGATATTCCAAGAATATCAAGCCTCCATAGAATTGGAGCAAGACAGACATCAACAAGCGTCATTGTGTCGCTCTTGAAGTAAGGCTTATGAGCAAACAGAGGAAGCAGCTCTAGCAAGCTCCCATTTAAAGTTTTTCTTGCTGCGTCAGCGTCTTTTTTATTGCCATTCAAAATAGTTTCAACTAATTCATACCAGCAGCCAGCAGACCTTGTGAAGCGATAGATTAAGAGCCTTTTTTCAGCTTTTTCAATTGGATCAACAGGCAAAAGTGGTGGAAAAGGAAAGCGCTCATCAAGATACTCCATGATAACTGAAAGGTCATAAAGAACCATCCCTCTATCAAAAAGAGTTGGCAAGGTCTCACAAGGGTTGAGTTCTAAAACTTCTTCAGGCATCTCATCGAAAGCAACTTCTATAACTTCTCGTTCTATGGACTTGTGAGCCATAGCAAATCTAACCGCATGAGATTCGAGCTCTTGAGTCGCAGAATAAAGGGTTGTTGAAGCAGGGTTTGGTTTTGATAGCATAGTTTTTTCCAGATAAATAAATTGTCTTTTCGTTCTTAGGGTCGAAGAAAATATGTGAGAGATTGTATCAGAAATTAATCGCGACGCCTCCAAATGCCGTATTTAACATCTTTCCAGTACTCTTTTTTAAGTAGGTAAGTAAGGACAAACAACACTCCCAAGAATAACAAAACCCACTTGCCAAGCTGTAGGCGAATTAGCTTAGCTGGCTCACCAACATAGTCTAAAAAGTTTGTTATATCACGAACGCTTTTGTCAAATTCTGCCTCAGACTGTGACTCCTTTAGAGACCAGAGAGCATCAGGCATTGACGCATTAACCAATACTTTGTTGTTAACGCCGAATATTTTTGACTCATCTTCATAAAAGCTTCGCAAATAGGTGTAGATCCAGTCGGTACCTTTTGATCTTGCAACCAAAGAAAGGTCGGGAGGAACGCCGCCAAACCATGAAGACGCCTCGTCTTCAGGCATTGCAGTGGTGATTGTCTCGCCGGGCTTGTTGCCTGCAAACATGAGGTTTTCTATTATAAGCTTATCAGAAAGACCAAGGTCATTTCCAATTCTGTTGTATCTCATAAAGCTAATAGCATGGCAGCCAGCACAATAGTTCATAAACAGTTTCGCGCCGTTTTGAAGAGAGGCTGTGTCCATAATGTCAGTGTTTGCGTGATCAAGATGAGCCGTAGTTGCAGCAGATACGTTAACCGAAAAAACAGCAAGATAAATAGCAAGGAGTATTAGTTTTATTGTTTTCATGGCCTACTCCGTAACCCTTTCCGGCACTTCTTTTGTTTTTCCAACAGATGTATACCAAGGCATTAAAATAAAAAAAGCAAAATATAAAGTTGTGAAAATTCTTGCGAGCAGAGCATTAAGCGGAGTTACAGGCTGAACGCCTAACCATCCAAGCATAATAAAACTAACTACAAAAATACCTAGAGCCCACTTATACAAAGGGCTTCTATAGCGAATAGATTTCACCGGGCTTCTGTCCAGCCAAGGCAATGCAAAAAAGATTAACAATGCTGCACCCATTGCGAGAACGCCTGGAAATTGAGACCCAAATAACGGCGGAATCGCTCTTAATACAGAATAAAAAGGAGTTAAATACCATAAAGGAGCAATATGTTCTGGTGTTTTGAGCGGGTTTGCTTCTACAAAATTAGCATACTCTAGAAAATACCCATTAAGGGCTGGAGCATAAAATATGACTGCACACAAAAGCCATAAAAAACCAACTACAACCATAGTGTCTTTGATTGTAAAGTATGGGTGAAAAGGTATCCCATCTTTAGGAATGCCGTCTTTGTCTTTGTTTTCTTTAATTTCAATGCCGTCTGGATTGTTTGATCCAACATGGTGTAAAGCAACCAAGTGCAAGAAAACGAGTACCACTAAAATTAAAGGAATTGCTATAACATGCAGCGAGAAAAAGCGGTTCAACGCTGCATCACCAACCGCGTAGTCTCCTAACAGCCAAACCAGAAGGTCTGGCCCAATAACTGGCACAGAGCCAAACAAAGAGATAATAACCTGAGCACCCCAAAACGACATTTGCCCCCAAGGAAGAACGTATCCAAAAAACGCTTCAGCCATAAGAGCAATATAAAGAATCATTCCTAAAATCCAAAGCAACTCTCTTGGGCCTTTATACGAGCCATAAAGCAAAGCCCTGTACATGTGAAGATAGATGACAACAAAAAAAGCGGAAGCCCCGGTTGAGTGAAGGTATCTCATAAGCCATCCCCATTCCACGTCTCTCATAATATATTCTACTGAAGCAAAAGCATTTGCAGCGTCAGGCTTGTAGTGCATGGTTAAGAAGATTCCAGTAAGAAGCTGCATACCAAGCATAAGAGTAGCAAGCCCACCAAAGAAATACCAGAAATTAAAGTTTCTGGGCGTATAGTATTCTGCTAAGTGTTCGTTCCAAACCTTTGTCAGAGGAAACCTTTTGTCGATCCAGCTTTGATTATTGTCCATATGATTTAATTATGTGTTTTTTTGGTCAATTCCGATACGAATAAGCGAGTCTGTCAAATATTGGTATGGAGGTATTTCAAGGTTTGTTGGCGCCGGAACTCCGGCATAAACTCGCCCAGCAAGGTCGAATTTAGATCCGTGACACGGGCAGTAAAACCCTCCTTTCCAACTATCGCCTCCAAGGTCAGAGGCTCCTGGTTCAGGTCTATATGTTGGAGAGCACCCAAGATGAGTGCATACGCCAATAATTACCGCAACACTTTCCTTGTTTTTAATGGAGCGATAATTAGGAGTAACATAATTTGGCTGTTGGTTTTTAGAGTTGCCAGTTCCATCTGGATCATCAAGCTTGCCAATCAATTCTTTTGAGTTTAAAGCCTCTAATGTACCCTTGTCTCTTTTAAAAACCCAAACAGGCTTCTTTCTCCAAAGCACGCGAACAAGCTGTCCTGATTCAAGCTTAGAAATGTCAACGTCAACAGGCGCTCCTGCGGCCTTTGTTTTTGCTGAAGGCTTCCATGTTGACAAGAAGGGCCAAGCCACAAAGCCAACTCCAACAGCACCAACGACTCCAGTGGCGTTTGTCAAAAAACGTCTCTTCTTTAAATCAATAGTTTGCTCGGACATAAGAATTTTGGTGTTGTTAAGTTTTAGAACCGCACCATTATAATGTAAAGGACTAATATTTAAAAGTAAAAATGATTCAACTTAACTGGTATTTTTTTCATCAACCTTGATTGTAAGGAATTTAATCTCATTCAGCCCATCAATTTTTTTTATTATGGACAAAAGCTTTGTTTTTTGTTTTTGGGCTCGAAAGGCAACCGAAGAGTTTTTTGCTACCAGAAAGACCTTCTGTCCATCAACTAGAGAAAGCGACAGTCCAGCAAGACTTGCCGGAAGAAGCTCGTGAAGCAGGGCATTTAGCCGGTTGTGTGATTTTGCTTTTTTAAATAAAAGGCCCAGCTCGCCTTCCGGCATAAAATTTGTAGGGTTTTCTTTTGTTTTGTCTTGCATCTATGAGAAAATACCACAGTTTTATCAACTAATGTTTTATTCTTCAATGAGTATTATAAATAATGTTTTGTCTAAGATTCTTGGTTCTCGAAACGACCGATTAATAAAAAAATATAGTGGCCAAGTTTCTAAGATAAATAACTTAGAGGCTCAAATGCAGTCAATGAGCGATGACGAGCTGTCTTCAATGACTGAAATACTTAGGAAAAGAATTGAAAATAATGAGAGTATGGAGGACGTTCTTCCAGAGGCATTTGCAACAGTAAGAGAGGCGAGCCAAAGAACGCTTGGGTTGAGGCATTTCGATGTTCAGCTTGTTGGAGGCATAGTTCTACACGAAGGGTGTATTTCTGAGATGGGCACCGGAGAAGGAAAAACACTTGTTGCCACTCTGCCAGCTTACCTTAGTGCCATATCGGGAAAAAAAGTGCATATTGTTACTGTTAATGATTATTTGGCAGTACGAGACGCTGAATGGATGGGTAAGATTTTTTCTTTTTTGGGGCTTGCTGTAGGAACGTCTGTCTCGGGAATGTCTGGAGAGGAGAAACAAAAAGCATACTCTTGCGACATCACCTATGCAACAAACAACGAACTTGGTTTTGACTATCTTCGAGACAACATGGCCTTTTCAAGTGAACAAAAGATGTTGCAGGACCTTTCGTTTGCAATTATTGACGAAGTCGACTCAATATTAATCGATGAAGCAAGAACCCCATTGGTGATTTCAGGGCCTTCTGGAGACCATGGTCAGGTATATAAAGCCATTAACACAATGGTTCCTAAGTTTACCCTGCAAACAGAGAAAGGCCAGGGCAAAGAAACTGAAATTATTGTTCCAGGCGACTATACAGTTGACGAAAAACATAAACAAGTTTTTCTTAGCGACGATGGCCATATTAAGGCTGAAAACATGCTTATTGAGGCGGGAGCATTAACCGTAGGCTCAAGCCTTTATGACCCAAGTAACATTATTTTATTGCAGCATTTAATATCCGGGCTCAGAGCACATGTTTTGTTTCAAAAGAACGTACACTATATTGTTAAGAATGACGAAGTAGTAATTGTAGACGAGTTTACTGGAAGAACGATGGAAGGCAGAAGGTGGTCAGAGGGGCTTCATCAGGCAATCGAAGCCAAAGAAAATGTAAGCATTAAGCAAGAAAACCAAACTCTGGCTTCAATTACTTATCAAAATTATTTTAGGCTGTACGAAAAGCTGTCCGGCATGACCGGAACAGCAGAAACGGAGGCGGCCGAGCTTCAAGACATATACGGCTTAGAGGTGGTTGTGGTTCCTCCAAACGCAGCCTCTGAACGTATTGATTTATCGGACTTGATTTATGGCACTATGGAAGAAAAGCTTGATGCGGTCATGAACGATATTTTAGATTGTCAGAAAAGACAACAGCCAGTTCTTGTTGGAACCAGCAGCATTGAAAGTTCAGAAAGCGTATCAGCACTTCTCCAGCAAAATAAAATCAAACACGAGGTTTTGAATGCAAAACAACATGAGCGTGAAGCTGAAATTGTTGCCAACGCAGGAGCTCCTGGTGCAGTAACAATATCCACAAATATGGCAGGAAGAGGAACAGACATTGTTCTTGGCGGAAGGTTGTTAGAGGGTGCCAATGAGAGAGAAACAAAAACATGGAAAACGAAGCACGACACCGTTATAAATGCAGGAGGGTTGCACATTATTGGAACCGAAAGAAACGAGTCACGAAGGGTGGACAACCAGCTAAGGGGGCGAGCAGGCAGACAGGGCGACGTTGGCTCTACCAGGTTCTATCTTTCTTTAGAAGACAGCCTAATGAAAATTTTTGCCTCTGAAAAAACAGCAAGCATGATGAAAAGGCTTGGAATGAAAGAAGGAGAAGCTCTTGAACATAGCTGGCTAAACAAAACAATTGCTAACGCCCAGAAGAAAGTTGAAGGCATGCATTATGATGCAAGAAAGCACCTCCTAGAGTATGACGATGTTGCGAATGACCAGCGAAAAGTAGTGTACGGATTAAGAGACGAGCTAATGGGGAAAGAAGACCTTAAAGATCGTTTTGAAACCATCAGAGACGACGTTATTGAGGGGCTTTTTTCGGAGCATATTTCACCGAAAGTTCTTGAGGATGATTGGGACGTGGAAGGGCTTCAACGCGTTCTGTTGCAAGAATATGGTACAGATATCCCACTTCAAGGAATGATTGAGGAGGGGCTGGACGTTGATGAAATTCTTAAAATGATACAATCAGGCTTTGCTAAATCCCATGAAACTAAAGAAAAAAACCTTGGGTCTGATATGATGAGAACTTTTGAAAAAGCTGTGATGCTTAGGGCGCTTGATCACCACTGGAAAGAGCACTTGGCTGTAATGGACCAGCTTAGACAAAGTGTGAATTTGCGCGGCTATGGCCAAAAGAACCCAGTGCAAGAATACAAAAGAGAGTCTTTTTCAATGTTTACCGACCTTCTTGATACTATTAACATTGAAATTGTTAAGGCGCTGAGTAGTGTCAACTTAGAACAAGTCAGCACCCAACAAAAAAAGATTTTAGAAGAGAGAGTTCAAAACGAAACTCCTTCAACGCCTAACAGAAAAATCCAACAGCCTAGAAAAATAATTAGACCACAGCAGGCAAAAAGAAACGTGAAAGTAGGAAGAAACGACCCTTGTCCCTGTGGATCAGGCAAAAAATATAAACAATGTCATGGGTGATTCGACTCTTATAATATTTCTAGACATAACATGAGACAAATTGAAATTGCGAAGCCAGATGATTGGCATCTTCACTTAAGAGAGGGCGACAAAATGAGAGCCGTTATTGGTATGACAGCTCGACAAATGGCTAGAGCAATTGTTATGCCAAATTTATCACAACCGGTAAGAACTGTTGAGCAAGCAAATGCCTATCGAAAAGAAATCATTGAGGCACTGCCTAGGGAGACAAAGTTTAATCCATTGATGACTTTGTATCTAACAGATAATACAACCAAAGAAAACATTATTGATGCAAGCAAAGAAGAGCACGTTTATGCCGTTAAGCTTTATCCTGCAGGAGCCACAACAAACTCAGATAGTGGAGTTACATGCCTGCCAAACGTTTATCCAGTGATAGAGCAAATGCAAAAAGAAAAAATACCACTCTTAATACATGGCGAGACTACTTTCGGCGAGGTGGACATATTTGATAGAGAAAAGGTATTTATTGAGTCTGTTCTTGGGCCGCTTATAGATAATTTTCCTGAACTTAAGGTTGTTTTAGAGCACATTACAACAAAAGACGCTGTTGACTTTGTGTCTCAATCTAAAAAAAACGTTGCGGCAACAATTACGCCACACCATTTGCTAGCCAACAGAAACCATATGCTTGTTGGCGGTATTAATCCCCATTATTATTGTTTGCCTGTTTTAAAAAGAAAACATCCACACCAAGAAGCACTAGTGGTGGCAGCAACTTCAGGAAGTTCTAAATTTTTCTTGGGGACTGACTCCGCACCTCACGACATAGTCCAAAAAGAGTCGGCTTGTGGGTGTGCGGGAGTTTTTAGCGCACATGCCGCCATAGAGCTTTATGCTGAGGCTTTTGATGGCGTCAATAAAATAGAAAAGCTGGAAGGGTTCGCTTCATATTTTGGGGCTGATTTTTATGGCTTACCAAGAAATACAGACTCAATAACTCTTGAGAAGGCCGTCTGGAAAGTTCCAGACAGCTACGAGTTTTCTGGCTCAAAAGTCGTCCCTTTTTATGCCGGAGAAGAGCTTTCGTGGAGAGTGGTATCTTAGTCAGCTAGTTTCTGAAAAAACAACCTGCTTTTTTCTACATCTTTTTGTATTTGGGTTTTTAGTTCGTCTAACGAGCTGAACTTTTTTTCGTCACGGCATTTTTGTTTAAAAATTACCTTAACGCAGTCCCCATAAATATCTTGATCAAATTCAAAAATAAACACCTCTAAGAGAGTTTTAGTTCCGCAAATCGTGGGCCTTTGCCCAACATTACAAACTCCTGTATAGGTTTTTGACTGATGCTTTATTAGAACGCTATATACTCCTAAGACTGGGCTGAGCTTTCTTTTTATGCTAATGTTAGCGGTTGGAAATCCAATTGTTCTACCTAGTTTTTCTCCGCTTGCAACTTTTCCACTTATTGCAAAAGGCCTGCCCAAAAAAACTGCAGCCGCTGTAAAATCTCCGTCAGCTAACAGACTTCTTATTTCAGAGCTGCTAACACGACGGCCCTTTACCGAAACACTGCAAATTTTTTCCGCAACAAATTTTTTTTCAAGTGATGCTTTCTGTAGCATAGAAAAGTCGCCTTCTCGGCCCTTGCCAAAGCGAAAATCATCCCCAATAAGACAGTGACGCACGCCGATTTTTTCAACTAGAACTTTGTTAATGAAGTCAGTCGCACTCATCTCAGAAAAAGCCTTATTAAACCTAATCAACAAATGCTTGTCTATTCCAAGCGACTTAAGAAAAAGATGCTTGTCTCTGAAATTGCTTATTCTTGCTTTGGGCCTCCCAAAAAAGGTTTCCGGAGTAACAGAAAACGAAACAACAAGGGAGGGAAGACCTTGTTTTTTTGCCGTATTGACTAGGTTTTTTAATATCTCTTGATGTCCTACATGGACGCCGTCAAAGTTTCCAATGGTAAGAACACAGCCAGGCAGCTTTTTCAGGTTATGAAGTCCTCTAATCAATTCCATGAGCTTATTTTACTGCCGACACTATTCATTTTTTACTAATTAAAGCCCAAGAATTATTTTTTTCACGGGGGCAGGGACGCCTTTGGAAGGGGCGCTTTTTTCAAAGTAGTTTTTAGAGCGCCCTGGAGAGCTTATTAAAACAGGGCTTATCCACAAATCATAATGAGAAAAGGAGTGTTTAAATTTCTCTAGCCTTCTTTCAATTTCAGCATTGTTATTGTGTTGTTTTATCTTGTTTAAGATTATGTCTTCATTGTCTTGACACTCTTCAAAGCTCCAAAGCCCTCCCCAAATTCCGCGATTTGGTCTTTTTTTCAAGAATATTTCTTGTTTTTCGTTTCTATAAATTAAAAACACTGTTTTCTTTTTGGGCTTTGAAGACTTTTTTGTTTTTTTCTGAGGAAACTTATTTTGTTCTTTGTTGAGGCAGGCCAAACAATGAGCTGAGATTGGGCAGCTACGACAGTTTGGATTTTTTGGGGCGCAGATGGTTGCGCCAAGATCCATGATTGCCTGAGTATAGAGAGCGTTATTGGTTGGAGGCGTATGAAAATCCGCAAGCTTCCAGAGTCTTTTTGAAACAGAGCTCGTTGAATAATGCCCTTTTACTTTATGGTAACGTGAAAGAACCCGTTTAGCATTTCCGTCAAGAATTGGCGCCTTAATGTTGCTGCCCAAAGACAATATGGCTCCAGCCGTGGACGGACCAATTCCAGGCAAAGAGACAAGCTCTTGAAGGCTCTTTGGGAGCATGCCGTCGTAATCATTTGAAACTATCTTTGCAGTCTTATGTAGGTTGCGAGCTCGACTATAATAGCCCAGCCCAGCCCACGCCGACATTACGCTGTCTTCTTTTGCTTTTGCAAGGGCATTAATGTCTGGAAAGGCTTTAATAAATTCATTAAAGTAGCCAACAACAGTGACAACCTGGGTTTGCTGAAGCATAACCTCGGACAACCAAATGTGATATACATTGGTAGGGCTTGACTGCCACGGCAGGTTTTTTCTTCCATGATTCTTAAACCAAGCTAAAAGGTCCTTTGCTAGCTCGGTCACTGTTATAAATCAAGCGGATTTAGTGGGTTGATAGAGTCCATGAACGGCAACTTAATGTTTTCATTGGTGATTTGATAGACGCCTCCTATCCAGTTGTTAATAATAGCGCTTGCACTGTCATGCCAGGTATTGTCGAGTGTTTTTGAGATAAGCTGTTCTGGAAAGTCCTTGAGAGAGGCGCTCTTGTTGTTGAGCTGGTCTTTATACTCATCTAGAATGGCACGACTCTGCGCAGAGAGGTAGTTGCTTGGAAAAGGAGGGTATTCTGGACGGCTTCCTTCTAGGTAGAGAGCAATCTCTCTTTTGTATTCTTTTAGGAGGCTAATCGAATCATACTCAGGGTGCCCTTGAAAGAAAACAATACGAAACAAATCTGGACTTACTGCCAAGTGAACGCCAACAGCGCTTTTGGCCAAAACTTTGGCGTTTGCCTTTGCAAACTGAGCTTCCGAAACATCGTTGTAGCGAGAGTGTGGAATATCAAAACGGGTGTTGACTCCCTTGACTAAAGGGTGTGAGCGATCAATAACTTTATGTGGGAAAACGCCCCAATGTTTTTTGCCCATGTGGACGCGTTTTTGAGAATATTTAAACTCTAAGACGGCATGTGTTGCTAGACAAGAACATAAGGTTGAGGTGACGTTTTCATAAGACCAGTCAACCACATCACAGAGTTCGTTGTAAAAAGGCGCTAGCCCAAGGTCTGGGCCCGTCACGTTGGCGCCTGTGATAATAAGCGCATCAAGCCCTTGAAGCTTAATTTCAGCAAACGTTTTGTAGTATTTCTGTATGTGTTTAGTTGCGTCTTTACCTCTTTTAATGCTTGAAAGAGAGAACGGGTGAATATAAAACTGGGCAACCTGATTTGAATGGCCGATTAGTCGAAAAAATTGTCTTTCTGTGGCCTCGAGTGCAGAGTCAGGCATCATATTTAACAGTCCAATATGAAGCTCCCTAATGTCTTGATGAGCGGCTCTCTCCTTCGAGAGGATTGTTTCGCCTTGTTTTTCAAGGCGCTCAAACGAAGGCAATGAAGAGTGTGCTATAAGGGGCATGTTATGAGAGTGCGCTAGAAATTAAGTTAAGAACATCGTTGTTAGATTTGCAGTTATGAAGATCGTCGCATTTTATCGTGCAACCATACTTGTCTGCTAATGTAGAATATTTTACCAGCCTATCTTCAACAAGCTTAGGAAAAACCCAGCTCACAAAGGCGTCTGGACTGATTTGAGCGGCATATTCAAAGCCGCATTCGTCAAGGTAAGCCTTAATTGATCTCTCAAAAAAAACAGGATTGTAATACATTGGTTTAGGGCTTTTTTTTGCTCGCTCAATAAGTAGACGCTCGTTTTCTTTGTTGGTTTTGATATAAACCACGAGTGTTTTTTCAGACAACATCTTATATAGTCTTGGGTCTTCAAGCTCACAAAGACTTCCTCCGGCGTCGTTTATAAAGTGACTATAGCCTTCGGCTTGTGACTGTGCAATAAAATTCGGAACCTCATACATTGTCTTTTTTTCGGCCTCAACAAACAGTCGCTGTCTTCGAACAAACTCGTTAAATGGCAATCCTCCTTCTTCAGGGTTTCCAACCTTTCCAAGAAAGGCAGAGATTGGCTCTAGGTTGTCAAAAGATACTTGGCTGTTTACACTTATTGAGTTGTTATCTAAAAGTGCTTTCAGCCAACTATTAGCCTTCATTTTGTTGGCAATGTTTGCAATAATTTCATCATTAAGGTGGCCGGCGCCAATTCTGTAGTCTCCCGAAAAATGAAACCAGTCACCCTTTTCGCCAATGAGTTTTGCAAGATGCGTTTTTCCAACGCCAGACATTCCCAAAAGAGTGATTCGCTTATTTTTTTGGTTAATAAATTCTTTTGCTAAGATCATTTTATAAGCCCATCTTCTTTAAACATGGTTCTTATTCCTCTAATTGCCTGACGAATTCTATGCTCATTTTCAATCAGACAAATGCGCACATACTCGTCACCATAATTTCCAAACCCTATTCCTGGCGATACCCCAACCTTGGCTCGATTAATTAGCTCTTTGCTAAACTCTAATGAGCCTAGTAAGCGGTAATGCTCAGGTATTTTTGCCCATACAAACATTGTTGCTTTTGGCCTTTCAATTTTCCAGCCAATGCTTTCTAGGCCTGAGCACAGGATATCACGCCTAGACTGATACATTTGACATATTTCTTGAACACAGGTTTGATCGCCTTCAAGGGCCTCTATGGCGGCAACCTGGATCGGAGTAAATATTCCGTAGTCTAGGTAAGACTTGATTTTTGTAAGTGCCGCAACAAGAGAGGGGTTTCCCACCATAAACCCAACTCTCCATCCCGGCATATTGTAGCTTTTTGACATTGAAAAAAATTCCACTGCTACGTCTTTAGCTCCGTCGACCTCAAAAATACTTGGGGCCTTATATCCGTCAAAAACGATGTCCGCATATGCCAAGTCTTGCACTACCCAAATTTGGTTTTCTTTTGCAATTTTGACAACACGCACAAAAAAATCCAACTCGACACACTCGGACGTTGGGTTTGAGGGATAGTTCAAAACAATAACTTTTGGCTTGGGCCAAGTGTCTTTAATGGCCTTTTCAAGTTCAGAAAAAAAATCATGCTCTGGGCCACAGGGCACAGACCTTATGTCAGCTCCCGCTATTACAAAGCCATAAGGATGAATAGGGTAAGCAGGACTGGGGACCAAGACCGTGTCGCCTTTGCTGACAATGGCCTGTGCAAGGTTTGCAAGCCCTTCTTTTGAGCCTAGGGTTACAATGGTCTCGGTCTCTGGGTCAAGGACTACTCCGTATCTGTCTTTGTACCAGTTTGTAATTGCTCGACGAAGACGGGGGATTCCTCTAGAGGCAGAGTAGCGATGCGTATCTGTTCTGCGTGCAACCTCAACCAGTTTTTCAACAATATGTGGCGGAGTAGGCTGGTCTGGATTGCCCATTCCGAAATCAATAATATCTTCGCCTTTAGCACGGGCTTTTGCTTTTAGCTCATTTGTAATCGCAAAAACATAGGTTGGCAGTCTGTCAATTCTTGCAAAATTTTCGTTCATTTTATTTAATTGTTAAAGAGTAAGCTCAAGATGATATGAGCTAAATTTTCTCAAATTGAGGACGCCGCTGTCTAGTAACAAATACTGCCCTTTGATTCCCTCTAGTACGCCTGAAATAAAGGGAGTCTTGTCAAAATTTAAAGACACAATCTTAGTCGGATATTTTAACACAGGGTAGCGAATATTGACCACCACATCGTCGAGTCTTTTAGCACTAAGCTCGTCTATTAGGCTGGGTATTTCGCCTAAAAGCGATAATTTTTTTGAGACAAGGTCTATCGGTTCAACTTCATTTTTTAGCATTTGGCGCCAGTTTGTCTTGTCAGACACAAACCTTTTTAAAGCCGTTTCTATCTTACCAGAATCCAGTCTTGTGCCCACTTCGAGAATTGGAAGTGCGCTGATTGCTCCTTGGTCTATCCACCTTCCAGGGGTGTTGGTTTTTCGAGTAATTCCAACTTTTATTCCAGAAGAGTTAGCTAAGTAAACTATGTGAGAAGTGAAGCAGTTTGCAAGGCCCCACTCAGGCTCACGACAAGTGCCCAGATGATGGTGACATGTTTCAGGCTTCATGATGCACATATCGCATCTAGCTAGAGAGCGAGCGCAGGGAAAACAAAATCCTTGAGAGAAGCTTTTTTTGGTTTTGGCGCCACAATTTGAGCAGGTTATATTGCCTTTGAAGCGGAGCTCAATTTTTTTTCCTAACAGGGAGTTCATGACAATAGAGCCATCGCCAATAGCCAAAGAGTATTTGACCTCTTCATGGGTTAGAGAAGTTTGCATCATTTTTATTGGTCCATTTAGCTGCATAATATGTTCTGAATATCCTTGTACTTGATGGCAGATCTTGTCATAATGTCTTCGGGAATATTTGGCGCAGGGGGCGCTTTGTTCCAGTCAAGCGTTTCCAAGTAGTCTCTTATGATTTGCTTGTCAAAGCTTTTTGGGCTTTTTCCTGGCTCATAGTCTGATAGTGACCAGAACCTAGAAGAATCAGGCGTTAGTGCTTCGTCCATTAGAGTGAGCTGGTTGTCTGAATCGAGACCAAACTCAAACTTTGTGTCTGCAATAATAATGCCCCGACCAATCGCATGTTCAGACGCATAGTCATAAAGTTTAATGCTTATGTCTCTTACTTGTCTTGCCAGCTCTTTGCCAACCAGCGACTCCACCTCAGCAAGCGAAATGTTAGTATCGTGCTCGCCAACCGCGGCTTTTGAGGAAGGAGTAAAGAGCGGGCTTTGAAGTTTTTCAGCAAGTTTTAGTCCTGGAGGAAGCTTGATTCCACAAACCGAATGAAGCTTTAAATATTCCTTCCAGCCAGACCCAATTATGTAGCCTCGAACAACTGCTTCAATTGGCAGCGGAGTAAGTTTTTTTACAATTATAGCTCTGCCGTCGAGTGCTTTTGCTTCTTTGGGTGAAAGCACATCGCCAAGCTGGAGCCCTGTCAGATGATTTTGAATAATGTGACTGGTTTTATCAAACCAGTAGTTTGCAACTGAGGTGAGAATTTTCCCTTTGTCTTTTATAGGCTGGTCAAATATAACATCAAAGGCTGACAGTCGATCAGAGGCAACTATCAACATATTTTCTTTGTCAATGTCGTAGATGTCTCTTACTTTGCCTTGATGAATAAGAGGAAGAGAGAAAACTTTTTGCATGTTGGGCGGCTGGAAAACTAATATCTTAATGCGTTATTTTAATCGATTAGACAGAGGTTTGTTTTAGTTGCGCTGATTACAGTCTTATTTTATGTTTAGCTCAAAAAGTATTCTTTTTGCTCTTTTTTGGAACTCAGGCATTTCACTATTAGGAATGATAGATTTTTTTTCTATCTTAATCTTTTCTGCGTCTTTGTGGACGCCCTTGACTCTAATTTCGTAGTGAAGATGAGGACCGGTTGACAACCCTGTGCTTCCTACGTAGGCAATAAGCTCCCCCTTTTTCACACGGTTTCCCGATTTAAGGCCCTTGGCAAACCTTGACAAGTGGGCATAAACCGTTACTAGTTCTGGCCCGTGTTTCAGATAGACTACGTTTCCATATCCTGACAATGTGGCGACAAATTTAACCAGCCCTTTTGCTGGAGCGTAGACTGGAGTGCCTCTAGGCGCTGCAAAATCAGTGCCACGATGAGGCCTGTAGGTTTTGAGGGTTGGGTGGTAGCGCCTTTTTGAAAAGCCAGAACTAATTCTGTTGTATTTGACTGGGGCAAAAGCAAATGTGTCGTTAAGCGTTTCGCCGCTTGAGGTGTAATATTTTTTTCGACCTAAAGAATCTTTGTGCGCAAAAAGGGCAATAGTTTTTCTATCTCCAACATAAATCACAGCTTCTGGCAACTTGTCGCCGTTCCATGACAAAACAAACTTGTCGCCTTTTCTGAGGTCTCGGCTAAAGTCTATTTCCCAAGAAAAGTTATCAACCATTATTTTTACTACTTCGGCATCAACCCCCGCCTGTTTTGCATCATAATTCAGAGATTTTTTAATATTAACAACAGTATAGGTAAGTTGACTATCGGAACGAGAGTCAGTTTTTTCGAACCTAAAATTTTTCCCGTCATAAAAGATATTTAAAGGGTTGTCATTTAGGGGGCTAAATATTACCCTCTTGAGGGAATGGTCGTCATTAAGGACTATTCTAAATTTGTCACCCGGGTAAATCTTGTTAAGCTTTTGAGCCCTTTTGTCAGACGCCATGAGCTTTGTTAAAAGAGTTCCAGAAAGCCCTGTGCTATAGAAAAACTTATAAAAGACATCGCCTCTAGACACCGTAAAGCTATAGTCATGTTTGCCACCAGCGAGCACTGGAGAACAAAAGATTATGCAGACTAAGAACAAGGAAGATAAAAAAGACTTTTGCATTTGTGCTAGGTTTAGTCGCTAGAGCCTACAAGCGATTGAGCTATTTGACGAGAAAGTTGGTCATTTTCCACAACACTGTCCAATGTGTCAAGATTCTGAACCGGAGCTTCGTTAAGGGTTCTTTTTATAATGCTAGGGATTTCTAAAAATCCTATTTTATTTTTAATGAAAGCCTCAACAGCAACCTCGTTAGCGGCATTAAGAACACAGGGAGCATTCTTTCCTTCAGCGATGGCCTCATACGCAAGCTCGAGGCATTTGTATTTTTCCTTGTCTGGAATCATAAACTCAAGCGGACTTTCTTTTGTGAGGTCGAGATTCTTAACGCCAGAGTTCTGTCTTCCAGGAAAAGACAGAGCATAAGAAATTGCGCTTCTCATATCCGGAAGCCCGAGCTGAGACAAAACACTTCCGTCGTCAAAATGTACAAAAGAATGAACAATGCTTTGTGGGTGGACGATAACCTCAATTTGCTTAGAATAAAGCCCAAATAAAAAGCTTGCCTCAATTACCTCTAGGCCTTTGTTCATCATTGTTGCCGAGTCAACTGAAATCTTTTTACCCATTTTCCAGTTAGGATGATTGCATGCTTCTTCAGGAGAGACGGAGGCAAGGCTCTCAAGAGGCGTCTTTAAAAAAGGCCCTCCTGAGGCTGTTAGCTGTATTTTGTTAAGTCCCTCTTTGCCCCCTTGGAGGCATTGAAAAATTGCGCTGTGTTCTGAGTCAACAGGTATGATTTCTGCGCCAGATTTATTGGCTAAGCCCATCAAAAGGTTGCCACCCAACACCAAAGACTCTTTATTTGCAAGCATAATCCTTTTGCCAGCTTGCGCTGCACAAACGGTTGACGACATGCCCGCGCTGCCAACGATTGCGGCCATAACATAATCTGTTTTTTGATGTGAAGCAATGTTGTCTAGCGCGTCTTGACCGCATAGCACCTCAACGCCTTCAGGCGCAACCTTCCGAAGTTGTTCGGCCGCAGCTTCATTGATTAATGCTGCAAAAGAAGGAAGGTGTGTTAAACAAATTTTGTACAGCGACTCCCAGTCAGAATAGGCGCTAACTGCAAAAACGTTAAACTTGTCAGGATGACGAGAAATGACATCAAGGGTGTTTAGACCAATGGATCCTGTAGCACCTAGAACAGCTATATTTTTCATAGCACAAAGACCATCAGTAGTAAAAATACTGGGGCGGATGAAGCAAGGCTGTCAATCCTGTCCAGTAGCCCACCATGACCAGGCAAGATGGACCCACTATCTTTTCGATCATTAATGCGCTTTAGAACGCTCTCAAAAAGGTCGCCGATGACCGAAACTAGGGCGGTTGCTAATGCCAAAAAACAAAACACTAAAAAGTCTTTTGTTGCAGGGTTTTGAACAAAAATAACTACATAAGCAATAGCAACAATCTGTGCAAGAAAGATGCCGCCATAAACTCCTTCAACGGTTTTGTTTGGACTAACTTGTGGGCAGAGCTTTTTTTTGCCATAGTGCCTTCCAGAGAAATATGCTCCAATGTCTGCGGCCCATATGAAAAGCAACAAAAGCAAAACAAAAGACCTTTCTTGTGAGTGCAGTATTGCCAATGAGGACGTCATTGGAGCAAAAAGAAAGAGGCCGTTTAAAAGACCTATGAGCATGTTGTTCTTAAGGGCGTCTGAGTTTTTGGGGTGACTAATGACCAAAAATAATGCGAGCAGCCACCATAATGTTGCTATAAATAAAACTGGAGCTAGGAGCGAAGGGCTGATTGCAATTAAGAAGGCAGAAGCCAAAATCACTATGATATAAAAAGATTTGTTTGAAAAACGATTAAGCTTGATAAGGCTGCTGTATTCCCAGGTCGCAATAATTGTCATAAGGCCAATAACTAGTGAAAACCAATACGAACTCAGATACAAGGTTCCAAAAACAACTAGTGGGGCCAAAATTAGTGCTGTAAAGATTCTTTTAGCCAGCATTATTTTTCTCCATTGCGCTCACCAAAACGCCTGTCTCTTAGGTGAAAATCTTGAATGGCTTCATCAAGGGATTTTTCGTTAAAATCAGGCCACAAGGTTTTGCAAAAATAGAGCTCGCTGTATGCTACATCCCAGAGCAAGAAGTTGCTGAGCCTGAGCTCACCACTGGTTCGAATCAACAAGTCAACTTTAGGCAGGTCTGACAAAGAGGTATATTGATTAAACAAAGATGTATTAATATTATTTGGATCAACGTTTCCATTGGCTACATCAACAGCGATTTTTTTGGCTGATTCTGCAATGTCCCATTGTCCTCCATAGTTTGCAGCAATGACAAGAGTTAGCCCAGTGTTGCTTTGTAGGCCAGACTCTGCTTTATGCGCTAGTTTAATAATTTCTGGGGTAAACACAGAAAGATCGCCAATAATTTTGAGTTTTATGTTGTTTTCTTGAAGTTTTTTTGTCTCTGTTTTTAAAACAGATAAAAACAGTTTGAATAAAACACCCACTTCTTCTTTGGGTCGCTTCATGTTTTCGCTACTAAACGCAAAAAGTGTCAGCGTATTTACACCCAGCTTTGCACAGTGCTTGACAATTTTTCTGGCAGACTGAACTCCTTTCTGGTGGCCTCTTGAGCGAGGAAGGCGTTTGGTCTTTGCCCACCTTCCATTGCCATCCATAATGATAGCTATATGTTGAGGAGGAGGTTGATTTTCAGCCATAGTGCTGTCTTTATTCGAGCTCATAGAGCGCAATTATACCCACTACAAGCAGTATTGCCCATTACAAAAAACCGATTTAAACTTTAATTATAATTCACAGGTCCTGCTTTGATGTTTTTATTGATTTATACGGTAAAATCATCACTGTGAGTTTAGCCAAAAGAATAATTCCGTGTTTAGACGTCCGTGACGGCAGAGTCGTTAAGGGGGTTAAATTTATTGACATAAAAGATGCCGGCGACCCAGTTGAGGTTGCGAAACGTTATGATAGAGAAGGTGCAGACGAGATTACTTTTTTAGATATAACGGCCTCTCACGAAGGCAGAGATACGACAGTTGCTATGGTTGAAAAAATTGCCGAACAAGTCTTTATACCTCTTACTGTTGGGGGAGGTATTCGAAAGGCCGAAGATGTAAGATCAATGCTTAAGGCGGGGGCAGACAAGGTGGCGGTTAATTCCGCAGCTATTTTTGACCCAGGGCTAATTAACGAGCTATGTGGTATTTTTGGGTCTCAATGTATCGTCATTGCAATTGACGCAAAAAGAGTTTCAAGCAACCCTTCAAAATGGGAAATCTATACTCATGGAGGAAGAAAGCCCACGGGGATAGACGCAGTAGAGTGGGCCGTTAAAATGACAAAGGGTGAAAACGGCGCTGGAGAGGTGCTTTTGACCTCTATGGACAGGGACGGCACTAGGGACGGTTTTGATCTTGAGTTAACTAGGGCTGTTTCAGATGCAGTAGACGTTCCGGTAATAGCCTCTGGGGGTGTTGGAAACCTTCAGCATTTGTCAGAAGGCGTTATTGATGGTGGAGCCGATGCTGTCCTTGCTGCCAGTATTTTTCATTTTGCAGAATACACAGTTGAAGAAGCTAAAAAATCCATGCAACAAAAAGACATTGAGGTAAGGCTTTAGCAATTTGAGTTTTTGACGCCTTAAGCGTATCATTACGCAGTTTTGATTCCGGGAAACACATGACATTTAAAAAAGAATTTTGGGCTCTTTTATCAATTTTTCTGCTTCCAATTGGCCTTGGAACTCTGTTTTTTTATTTGAACCCGGCTTATTTCAGTCAAAATACAGTTAACTACGGCGAGCTAATCAGCCCAGTGATTGTGACCGAAAAGGCAGACATTGAAATTATGGGCGACTCTACTCTGGACGGGGTCTGGACTCTTGCGTATGTTACTGATAGCTGCGACTCACTTTGTGACCAGGCAGTTGAAGACATAAAGACTGTTCGTACGCTGATTAATATGGACATGCGCCGCATTCAAAGAATGCTTATTTCTAAAGACGGCTCGAGCCCTAGTCAAGAGGACGAAGGTTTAATCTATGCGAGCATTAACAATGATGAGCTTTCTAGTGAACTAGCAAGCTTCCCAAAAAGCTCGATTTTTCTGATTGATCCTATTGGAAACTTTATGCTTTTCTACAACCCAAAAGACATCAACATAAAGTTTGTTATTAAAGATCTTAAGCGTCTTCTAAAGTATTCTAGGATAGGTTAATGAAGAGTCTTCCATCTCTAAAAGACCTTTTAGGCTTGTGCAAGCTTAAGGTGGTTGCGCTCATCTTACTAACCGCAATAGTGGGAATGCTTTTAGCAGTGCCTTATTTGCCTAATCTATTTATTGTAGTTGTTGCTTCAGCAGGAATATCGTTAGCGGCAATGTCAGCAGCTGTTTTTAATCACGTTGTTGATGAAAAAATAGACATGCAAATGTCTAGAACTGACCGTCGTCCATTGCCACAAGGAAAGGTTACCAGAGAGCAGGCGCTTGTTTGGGGCGCGCTTTTAGGGGTCTTAGGAATTGGGCTTCTACTGGTATTTGTTAATTTATTAACGGCTGCTTTAACGCTTATCTCGTTAATAGGATATGCAGTTTTTTATACAATGTATTTAAAGAGAGCCACCCCACAAAATATTGTAATTGGAGGGGCTGCAGGCGCAGCCCCTCCAGTTCTTGGATGGACCTCAGTTGCTGGCTCGAATGGTATTGAGTATGCGCTACTTCTTTTTTTGATTGTGTTCATTTGGACCCCTCCACATTTTTGGGCGCTAGCCATTCATCGCAAAGAAGAGTACGAAAAAGTAGAAATTCCTATGCTTCCCGTTACGCACGGTCTAGAATTTACTAGGGTGCAAATTCTTTTGTATACCATTCTCTTGTTCATTGTTACACTCCTTCCATATTTGACAGGAATGAGCGGCTTGATCTATTTGATTTGTGCAGTCTCGCTTGGTCTTTTGTTTTTAGGCTACTCTGTAAAGATATTTGTTGAGCCAGAAAATCCTAAAATTGCATTTAAGACTTTTAAATACTCTATTAATTATTTAATGGTTTTGTTCGTTGGGCTACTGGTAGATCATTACCTGCTAATGAATTTTGGGGCTTCGCTGCAATAATGAAGTCTCTATTGCAAGTCTTTAGAGCGGTAGCGTCTTCGATGATTGGGATTGGAAAAAAGAAAAATTTAGCGCAAGACTTTGATGCCACAGAAAAAACGGGACCGTTGCCCTATATCATAGTGAGCCTAGTGATGACAGCGTTGTTTATAGGGTCTTTAGTCTTTGCGGCTCGGTTAGTTCTTTCCTAGAGCCTCAATAATCTTGTCAAGAGCCTCTGCCATGGAGATAACCTCATGAGGGCTTGTCAAAAGAGCTGTTAGCTCGAGGCTAGGATTAAATAGCAAATAGCTGCTTGTGTGGTCGATACCATAGTGCGCTACTTTTTTCGAATCAAGCGAATCTTTGGTTTTTTCCATATTGTGCTCATAGTGAACATAGCCTAGCTCGACAAGCT
>CAZEAO010000007.1:0-29060 GCA_964510245.1 uncultured Piscirickettsiaceae bacterium
TCGTGAAAATTTAGTACATAGTTAGTACATACTTTAAATTGGATTTGATAAAATCGTATAGGAATAGGGGATGTAGAGGTATGAAAAACAAAGATTTGATTATACGACAATGTCTTCTATACTAAATCGCCAGTTAAATCACAAACCTTCAACTTTTTTGTTAATTAAATCAATTTATTATGTCTAATCCCATCTACTGGCAACAATCAAAGGAATTCTTAACAAATGCTGACCCTAAAATTGCAAAATTAATTAAAAAGTACCAAGAATATAGCATTTCTTCAAAAGGTGAGGCTTTAGAAACTCTTCTTCGTTCTATTGTTGGCCAACAAATCTCTGTGCAAGCGGCTGCCAGTGTTTGGGAGAAGTTTGAAAAAAAAGTTGAGATTATCAAACCTGTGCTTATTCTTGTAGCAACTTTTGAAGAACTTAAATCTTGTGGTCTATCAAAACAAAAGGTTCAATACATAAACAATATCTGTAATCACTTTTCTGCTAATCAAATAACGGATCATTCTTATTGGGAAGGGCGAACATATCAGAGCGTCTATGATGAACTTATAGCCATCAAAGGAGTTGGCCCATGGACTGCAGAAATGTTTGGGATGTTTTATTTACTTGAAAAAGATATTTTTCCAATAAAAGATGTAGGAATCATTAGGGCAATCAATAGACTCTATGGAAATGGAGCCTCTCTCAGTACAGAAAAAATAATTGCAATTTCAGACAAATGGAAACCTTACAGAAGCGTTGCATGTTGGTTTCTATGGAAATCTATTGACAGTGAAGATGTTCTTTATTAGCCCTCTAAAGCCTTAACAACTAGGTCACCCATCTCTTCTGTTCCAACTAATTTTTCACTATCACCGGCAATATCTCTTGTTCTATAGCCTTGATCCAATACATCGCTTACTGCAGAATCAATTTTGTCAGCTAATTCTCCTTGATTAAGTGAGTATCTTAGCATCATCGAAACAGACAATATAGTTGCAAGAGGATTGGCTAAATCCTTTCCTGCAATATCTGGCGCAGAGCCATGGATTGGCTCATACATTCCAAAGTTATTTTTATCTAATGAAGCTGATGGGAGCATTCCAATGGAGCCGGTTAGCATGGCTGCACAATCGGACAAAACATCTCCGAAAAGGTTGCTCGTAACCATCACATCAAATTGTTTTGGATCTCTCACAAGTTGCATTGCTGCATTGTCAACGTAAAGATGAGAAAGTGTAACATCGGGATATCCTTTTGAAACTTCTTCCATAACATCTCTCCATAGTTCACAAACCTCAAGAACATTGGCTTTATCTACTGAACAAACACGCTTTCCTCTTTTTTGTGCAATCTGAAAAGCGGAATGGCCAATTCGAGCAATCTCAGATTCATAATAGGTTGCCGAATTAATTCCGAAGCGCTCTCCATTTTTGACTTCTACTCCCCTTGGTTCTCCAAAATAAATGCCTCCGACGAGTTCACGAACAATCATTAGGTCAAGTCCAGATACAATTTCATTTTTTAGGCTGGATGCACTAGCTAGTTGTGGGTATAGAATTGCAGGTCGTAAATTTGAAAACAGCTCAAGCTCAGAACGAATTCCCAATAAACCTCTCTCAGGCCTCAAACCTCTCTCCAATGATTCCCATTGAGGACCGCCAACTGCACCGAGAAGTATTGAGTCACAATTCTTCGCAATTTCAATTGTCTCGTCTGGAAGAGGAGAGCCAGTTTCGTCATAAGCTACACCTCCAATAAGACCATTGACAAGTGTCATGCCCATTGAATGATTGGAATTTAATGAATCGATTACTTTAACTGCCTGCGCAACAATTTCTATTCCTATTCCATCCCCATGCAGAATTAGTATTTTTGACATTTTAAATCCTTATTAAATTCACAAAAACTAGTAAATTATATATTTACATTTCAACCATATCGAAGTCTTCTTTACCAGATCCACAAACTGGACATTCCCAGTCTTCTGGGACATCAGACCAGGCTGTACCAGGCTCAATACCATCATCTGGCGCTCCAATAGTCTCATCATAGATCCACCCACACATTGTGCATTGAAATTTTTTCATAATGACTCTATCTTTAACAAAGTGATATCTTATTCTTAGGTAAAGTTCGAACAGCAAAATAATTATACATTTTGTTTATGAATAATTGATAATCAAAAATTCATAAGTGTTGACAACATATAAACTTATCTCACTGGTATTAATGTTAAATTATTAAATCCAGTATAAAATACCGCAATGCTCAAAATTTATAACACCCTAACTAATCAAAAAGAAAAATTTCAGCCGATTGATAAGCATAATGTTGGAATTTACGTTTGTGGTATGACTGTCTACGACTTCTGCCATATGGGTCATGCCCGTGTTATAGTTATGTTTGATGTCATTACTCGTCATTTAAAACGTAACTTCGAGAACGTAAAGTACGTGAGAAATATCACGGACATTGACGATAAGATAATCTCTAGAGCCATTGAAAATAAAGAAGATATATTCTCTTTAACAAATAGATTTATTAATGCACTGCATGAAGACGAAAAAGCTCTAGGTGCACTAAGTCCTGATATCGAGCCGCGAGCTACTGATTCAATTGATAAGATGATTGAAATGATTGAGTCGCTCTCATCTCAGGAATTGGCATATCAAGGTAAAAATGGCGATGTCTTTTATTCAGTCAGAAAATTTAAAGACTATGGAAAACTTTCTGGGAAAAACTTAGACGACCTGATGGCGGGAGCAAGGGTTGACATTGAGAGCAATAAAAAAGACCCGCTCGATTTTGTTCTTTGGAAAAAGGCTAAGTCAGATGAACCGAGTTGGTCATCGCCATGGGGTGATGGAAGACCAGGATGGCACATTGAGTGCTCTGCAATGTCAAATCATTTTATTTCAAATCATTTTGATATACATGGAGGTGGAATGGATCTAACGTTCCCACACCATGAAAATGAAATTGCGCAATCAGAAGGCGCCAATAATTGTAAATTTGTTAATACCTGGATGCATGTTGGTTTTGTCAATATTGATGATGAAAAGATGAGCAAATCTCTTAATAACTTCTTTACTATTCGTGATGTTTTAAAGAATTACGATGGAGAAACACTTAGATACTTTTTGATAAGCAGTCATTATCGCTCCCCTTTGAATTTCAGCGAGACTAATATTGAAAGCGCCCAGACTGGCTTAAAAAGACTCTACAATGCCGCAAAAGCTGTTACTAAGAATACTGCGGATGAATCGCTCATTGAGATTGACTATGAAAAGAAATTCAATGCAGCATTAAATGATGACTTCAATACCCCTATTGCAATAAGCATACTTTTTGAAATAGCAAAACAAATCAATATTGAGCAAACAACGAATCCTCAAAAAGCCAATGCGTTATCAAGTCTGCTTATTAGACTTGGTAACTTTATTGGTATTCTTGAATACAATCCTAAAGAATACTTAAAACAGGGATCCGCGCTATCAGAAGCTGAAATCTCTGAAAAAATTGCTCAAAGAGAGGAGGCAAGACTCTCTAAAGACTTTGCTAAATCAGATCAGATTCGCGATGAACTTTTTGAGCTTGGAATTATTCTTGAAGATAGTGCAAATGGAACAACTTGGCGAAGAAAGTAATCTGAATTTAGATTGGAATCAAATCGATACAATCTTACTGGACTTGGATGGAACTCTCTTAGATTTAAATTTTGATCTTGAGTTTTGGTTGGAATATGTTCCTAAGGCTTACTCCCAAAAAAATAGTATTAACTTTCAAGATGCGAAAGAACAAATCGTATCAAAAATTAACTCTCAAGAAGGAAAATTGACCTGGTATTGTCTAGATTATTGGGAAGAGCAACTTGGTCTAGACATTATGAAGCTTAAGGCTGATATTTCTCACCTCATTCAACTTCATAATCACGCCTTAACATTTCTACAGTGTGCAAAAGATAGCAACAAACGCATATTTCTCGTTACAAACGCTCATAGAAAAGGAATTCTATTAAAAATGCAGATTTCTAAAATCCAAAATTTCTTTGATGAGATTATTTCTTCACATGACTTTGGTGTGCCTAAGCAACAACAAAAATTTTGGGAGGCGCTAGATAAGAAAATTGATTTTAATAAAGATAGATCAATCTTTTTTGATGACTCGCTTGATGTACTAAAGGCAGCTTCAAAATTTAAGATAAAGAATGTTGTAGCAATCAATAAACCAAGCACAAAAATTGATAAAAAAATTGTTCCTGGATTTCTAAATATTGAGAATTTTTATGAAGTTTTACCTCTTTAATTTAAATTTCACTTTGTTACTATTCAATAGTGAAACAAATTGTAATAATTAAATTCAGTGTGCACTATAAAATTCGTTCTGATTTAACTATTTAGGTAATTAATCTAACTAAACATTACTTTAGAATTATTGAGTACTGTATTTTTATCAAGTGTTATACTTTTGCTGATTCTAAAGAAATTCTGTATGACCTGATTTAATCTACATACAAATATACCTTTACATCTTTTTTTTACTAAATAAACAATATTATGAAAAATGCTTTTTATGCACAATCTGGAGGAGTCACTGCTGTAATTAATGCTTCAGCAAGTGGTGTCATCGAAACAGCTCGCAAACACTCTGATAAAATTGGCAAAGTCTTTGCTGGTGAAAATGGAATTATTGGCGCTTTGACAGAAAATCTCATTGACACATCAGTAGAATCCGATGCAGATATTGCAGCCCTTAACCATACACCATCAGGAGGCTTTGGCTCTTGTAGATACAAGATGAAATCCCTTGAGTCTAATAGAGCTGAATATGAACGATTAATTGAAGTATTTAAGGCACATAATATTGGTTATTTTTTCTATAATGGCGGTGGAGACTCTGCAGACACTTGCTTAAAAGTATCCCAACTATCAGAAAGCATGGGGTTTCCAATTCAAGCAATCCATATACCTAAAACTGTTGATAATGATCTACCAATAACTGATAACTGTCCAGGCTTTGGTTCAGTCGCAAAGTATATTGCTGTTTCCACTATGGAAGCAAGCTTTGACGTAGCATCTATGGCTGCAACATCAACAAAAATTTTTGTTCTTGAGGTGATGGGGCGACATGCAGGATGGATAGCTGCAGCTGGTGGTCTTGTCGATCCCTCTATACCTGTCGTTATTTTGTTTCCTGAAGTTGATTTTGATAAACAAAAATTTTTAGCTAAAGTTGATAAGAATGTTAAAGAGTTTGGATACTGCACTATTGTTGTCTCAGAGGGAACAAAGTGGCATGATGGAAAATTCCTTGCAGAACAAGACACACGAGACGACTTTGGTCATGCTCAATTGGGTGGAGCAGCACCCGTTGTTGCTAATATTATAAAACAATCACTAGGATATAAATTTCATTGGGCTGTTGCTGATTACTTGCAACGAGCAGCAAGACATCTAGCCTCAAATTCTGATGTTGAACAAGCATACGCACTTGGAAAAGCTGCAGTCGAGATGGCTCTTGATGGAAAGAATTCAATCATGCCTTCTATCGTCAGAACATCAAATAATCCATATAAGTGGGAAATTGGGTATGGAGAATTAAAAGATGTTGCAAATGTAGAAAAAATGATGCCAGAAAATTTTATCTCTGAAGACGGTTTTTCCATAACAGATGAATGTCGGGATTATTTGCTACCTCTTATTGAAGGCGAGAACTATCCACCGTATAATAAAGGTTTGCCTGATTATGTTGTATTGAAAAAAACAAAAGTCAATAAAAAACTACCTCCCTTTGAAGTTTAAGCTAAAGGCGCACATATGAATGTTATTTTGTTAGGCCCTCCAGGTGCTGGAAAAGGCACCCAGGCGGCACATATTTCTGAAAAATTTAATATTCCTCAGATTTCTACTGGTGATATGCTTCGGGCTGCAGTTAATGCCGGCTCACCACTAGGGCTAGAAGCTAAAAAAACAATTGATGCTGGAAAGCTAGTTTCTGATAAATTAATTATATCCCTTGTTAAAGAGAGACTTCATTTACCTGACTGTCATAATGGCTACTTACTTGATGGATTTCCAAGAACCATTAATCAAGCCAACGCACTTAAATTGGAGGGTATTAAAATAGACTATTGCGTTGAAGTTAATGTCCCAGATGATGAAATTGTTGTTAGGATGTCTGGACGTCGAGTCCACCTATCCTCAGGCAGAACCTACCATGTTAAATTTAATCCACCTCTAAAGGCAGATAAAGATGATATTACTGGTGGAGAGCTTATACAACGCGTTGATGACAAAGAAGAGATTGTTAGAGGTCGTCTAAAAATTTATCATAAACAAACTGAACCATTAGTTAAATACTATCGCAATGACGCAGAAAATCCCGACACTGGAACAAAATTCATTGCAATTAATGGTGTTGGAACTCTTGAAGAGATTAAAGTTAGAATTGAAAATGCGTTATTAAGCTAATTTAAATTTTTAAAGATCAATTTTAAACTTCACTCTCCTGGTTCCATCTTCGGAACCCTTAACAAGAACTTTGTCATTATTAATGTCATATGTCAAAGTGTCACCACTGAATGAGTCAAAACCCTGAACTAGGTAGGCATCGCCAACCAAAAAAATCATACCTTCATTTACATCATATGTAATTAGAGTTGCTGTTGCCTCAATCAATCGAGCCTGATTTTCTTGACTTTGAATATACTTAGCAGGCTTATTTATTGTGCCTTTTGCTATCATAGTTTCAACACCATCTGCATTAGTTTGAACCTGAATGATTTCAGCAGTCATTACTAGAGACCCTTGTCTTACTTCAGCATCTCCAATAAACTCATTGAATCCATTAGTCTCGTCCACCATTACAGATGCAGCCTCTATCTCAATAGGTTGTTCAGAGTCTTCAGACAACGCAAATGCTAAGGTTGAGAAAAATAGGAAAGTTAATAATATCAATTTATTCATAAATCGCCACAACCTTATCTGTTAGTTTAAGTTTCTTTGTAATAGCATCATAATGCATTTTTTTTGCCTTTATGTCAACTGTATTTGATAAATAGTGAGAAGGTGAATTCGACTTAAATATTTCACCCCCATTTGACTGGTCAATTATCAAATCATAGCTCTTAAAGGAAGTTCCAGAGCTAGTCAAAATCTCAATGTTACCAAGAAGTTTTGTGAGTTTTGTGTTCATATCTATATTAATACCCTTGTCTGCATTTACTGTTTTGTTATTCGAACGATAAATAGTAGCTTCTTTACTCGTATATTTTTTTGCACCATCGGTATGGGTAATAAATAAATCCGAAGTATCAATTGTTGCCCCAGTATCTTGAAGGATCTCAACACCTCCATTTAAGTTCATAGTATCTCTGTCTAGATTCATTTTCATACCTTGGGCATTAATTTTTGCACTCTCACCAAGATAGACAACGTTTCGATTGCTGTTGATTTGACCATCCTTAACAATTAATAGCTCAGTATCAATCTGATGAGAAACTCCACTGACAGTTTTAATCTCAACTTCTCCAATAAAATGAATTGAGCCAGATTTAAATATAACAGCACGATTAGAGTTTAAAGTCAAATTTTCTCTTTGAGATTCATCAAAAGTAGTAACTTTGACAGTTTCAAGTTGAACCGGTGAATTCTTAAAACTTTTATAAACATCTGCTTCAATTGTATGCAATAAAACTTTATTATTTGAATACTCTTTGATAATAAAATTATCAATTTTTTCTAGGTAAGGTGTGTCTTCGTTCTGATTTTCACTCGCCTCTATTTCATTAGTTGAGTTATCAAAAAGAGAAATCTTTAATATATTGTCTTGAAATATCCAAAGAATAGCTACGAAGGCTATAATGAAAATAATAATTGATTGAATAATTTTCTTGGTTTGAAAAAATGCCATATTATGCTAAATCAAAGGATACATGGATTGTACGGAATTACACCAGACAAAAATCTTAATATCTCCCTTATTGAGAATGCAATTAAAAAACATAATATCAATATTATCCAATACCGCCGAAAGACACTCAACACAAAAAATAAGGTAGATGAAGCGAAAAAACTGCTTAATCTATGCATAGAACATAATACTTTATTTATAGTCAATGATGATATGAACCTATGTGAGAAAGTCGGCGCACACGGGATTCATATCGGTCAAGGTGACGTCGATGCAAATCTGGCCAGGAAAGTTTTGGGAGAAAAATTTATAATTGGTGTGACTTGTCACAACAGTTTAGAGCTCGCAATTGAAGCAGAAAAAAATGGTGCTGATTATATTGCGTTAGGAGCAATCTTCAAATCAAAAAATAAACCGAATGCAGTTCGCTGTTCTCTTGAAAAAATCAAGGAAATCAAAAAAAATGTTAATATCCCAATAGTAGGTATTGGAGGCATAAATCTAAATAACCAGCATTATGCTTATAATGCAGGATGCGACTCTGTTGCCATGATTGATGGTCTTTTTATGGAATAGATCTATGGTTATTATTATAAAAATAGCCGCCCTTTACACCATTTTTTGACAACACTAATTGCCACAATTGGTTCCTTCTAGAGCGAAATGTGCCAGCACACATCAATAAATAATACTCCCACATACGCTTAAACCTTTCATCATATTTTTCCTTCAAACTTTCATAATTTTTTTGAAAATTTTCATTCCATGCCATTAGTGTCGGATCATAGTATTGACCAAAATTATGCCAGTCCTCAATAACAAATAATCCATGCAAAGATTTACTAATTTGGCCTGGTGATGGAATCATACCGTTAGGAAAGATATATTTATGTGTCCAAGGATCAGTAGATCTAGCAGAGGTGTTTCTTCCAATTGTGTGGAGTAAGAATAAGCCGCCATCATTTAAACATCTTTGAGCAACTTCCATGTAATTTCTGTAGTTTTTGTAGCCTACATGCTCAAACATTCCTATTGAAACTATTGCATCATAATTTGTATTCAGCTCTCTGTAGTCTTTTAACTCAAAAGTCGTTTCGAGACCTTCACAAGATTTAATAGCATAGTCCATTTGCCCTTTTGACACTGTAATTCCATGAACACTCACACCATAGTTTTCTGCAGCATACTTTGCAAAACCACCCCAACCACATCCAATTTCAAGAACTCTCATGCCCGGCTCAAGGTGAAGCTTTCTACAAACTATATCTAATTTATTGATTTGAGCTTGATCTAGGTTATCAGCATTGCACCAATATCCGCATGAGTAATTCATTCTTTGATCAAGCATTAATGAAAATAAATCATTACCAGTATCATAATGCTCTTCGCCAACAATATAGGCTCTCTTTTTAGATTGTGCATTGAAAAAATATGCTTTTAAAAAATGCATAATAAATGCTGGATTGGTTACATTGACTTGTTTATCAATTCGGCCTCGTAACAGTTTGTAGCAGAACTGATCTAATGCTTTGCAGTCCCACCAGCCATCCATATAACTCTCTCCAAGTGCTAATGAACCTCCACTTAAAACACGTGAATAAAAAAGATCATTATGTACTTGAATGTCAAACGAACGCGAGCCATTGACCTCAATATCAACTGACTCAAATAACTTACTTACTGTTCTTTTAAAATCAGCCAAACCTTAGAAATATCTTACCCCAATAACGATAAATCTTACCATATAACAATTCAATATGGAAATATGCGACTCAAAGAAAAGACCTAAATAGAGGCCTTAGATTTAATGAAGGCTACAATACTTAAAATGAATATAATGAGAAACCAAATGGAGGACCATCCTGCCATACTTAGACCCAAAAACTTCCACGGTATCTCAGCACAGTTTCCATCCCCCATGAATAATGCCTGAATGACATCGGCAAAAGGAAAAACATCAATAATATATTCTAGTGGTGGCCCACACAAGGGCACCTCGTCCTCAGGAAGTCCTTGGAGCCAAATCTGGCGACCTGAAATCCATATTCCCGTTAATGCAAAAAGGGATAAAAAAAGCGAATAGACTCTACTCAGAGTGACGCTTGGATTGTGAAAAAAAGCCACAAAAGAGATAATTCCTATGAGGCAATAAAAAAACTGTTGTGTAATACATAAAGTGCAGGGCTCTAGCCCTAAAATTTTCATACTATAAGCTGCATAGCCAAGCAGAGACCCAGCGATTAAAAAAATAATCAAATAAATCTGGCGTACTGAATGCTTAGTTAATAAATAGCTCATTTAATTGCCTTACATTATTCCTTTCCATATCTTGCAATTCGTTCAGGATTATCCAGCTTGGGTCTAGAAAAAAACTCCTTAACCATAGGTATAAAAAATTCTAATGACTTTGATTCATAATTAGGATCAAAACAGTTTTGGTCATAGTTATAACAAAATCTTACTGCATCCTCATACCAAGGATTATCAATAAATGCTTCTCTAGCATTTCTATTGCCGCCAGAGTAATGAGCATAATAGTACATTTGAAAAACACCGTGATGCTTAATAATCCAATAAATTTTCTCTGAGACAAATGGTCTAAGAATAGCAGCGGCCATTTCAGAATGAGAGTAGGGAGCAAGAGAGTCACCAATATCATGAAACAAAACAGCCATCACCATTTCTAAATCTTCCTCAGCCAATAAGGCTCTTGTAGCTCCTTGCAAAGAGTGTTCTAGTCGACTAATTTGATAACCTGATAGGCTACAATCTAAAGCTTTTAAAGCTTCAATAAGTCGGGAAGGTAGGTCTTCTAAATATTGATTTTCGAGCTTATCTAGAAAGGCATACTCTTCAGCAGTGCCCTCCTCCATGCTAATAAAATTGACTTTATTCATGGCTCACATCTTACAGTAATATTAACTCTAAATTCGTTTAGAACTATCCTTTATTAATCCAGCAACATAGTGAGAAAAAGAATGCCTTACCATCATGAATAGATGTTTTTTTTCTCGAAAAACAAAGACAGGCACCTGTCCAAAAGTTGTAGAAATACCCTTTCCATCTTGAAGAGAGCCCTTCAGATCATAGCTCATCCATCTGCTTAAAAGGTCATCGGCTTTAATCCCAGTAAATTCAAGAGTGCCGTATGCTGCTGAGTTATCTGTAATTGACACTCCCAAAGGGAGATTGCCAAATTTCACTTCCAATTGTTGCCTTTGATCTGAGCTGAGCAGAACCCAAAACTCATCAGGACTGACCCAAAAACATTTTAATTCACCATCTCCAGTGGTCATCTGAAGTGGCTCTGGTAGTGTAATATTAAAAACTTCTTTTGCAACCTTGCCATTAATTTTTGAATCTTTAGAGGTTCTTAGGATAAGTAGTGACCTTGCAGTAACTTCTTGGCAAACAAGACCATCTTTTTTAACTAAAAACCCAGCTTCATCAACTAGGGGATTGAAAGTTGATCTAAATAGTGGCTCTATATTATCTGAACTATTATTTTTACTCATTGCCGTCTACCTTATTACCATTCACATCATAAAAGACACTACTTGAAACTACGCACGGTATCACCTTAAGACCCTGTTTCTCTTGAACAATCTTAACCAAGACTGTTTCTGAAATTTTAGATAGGCCGCCTTTAAGTTGTGCCAAAGCAATTGATCTTCCAAGAGTCGGACTGAAGTAACTTGAAGTTACATAACCAATAGAGATGCCTTTATTACTGATTATGTGTGCTCCCTCTGGAAGAACAACTTGTTCATCTTTTGTGAGCAAACCAACTAACTGCAGTCTATCACTTGAAACTAAAGCATCAATACTAAATGAACGGCGACCAATGTATGAGAAAGATTTGTTTTTTGCAAGAATCCAGTTCATGTTCACATCCATTGGAGTCATAGAGCCATCAGTATCTTGGCCAACAATGATATAGCCTTTTTCAGCCCGAAGTACATGCATTGATTCAGTTCCATACGGTGTTATGTTCCACTCTTTTCCGGCGCGAGCAACCTCATCCCATATGAAGCGTCCATAGTTTGCCTCGACATTAATTTCATAGGCCAATTCACCAGAAAAACTGATTCTCATAATTCTTGCTCTAACCCCGCAAACAGTTCCGGGACGCCATTGCATGAATTTAAATTTTTTAGTTTCAAAATCAATGTCTTGGCAGATTACTTTCATCAACTTACGTGCATTTGGACCCACGACTGCTATAGTTGAAAACTGATCTGTTACACTACTAAGATGGACATCTAAATGACTCCATTCGGTTTGAAGCCACATTTCAAGCGTTGAATAGACGCTTGCAGCTCCACCTGTCGTTGTTGTCATAATAAAGTGATTATCATTAATACAAGTTGAGACGCCGTCGTCAATAATCATTCCTTTTTCGTTACACATTAATCCATAACGACAACTTCCTGGAGCTAGCTTCATCCATGCATTCGTATAAACTCTTGATAAGAATTCTCTAGCGTCCTTTCCTTGAATATCAATCTTTCCAAGTGTTGATGCATCCATCATGCCAAGAGAATTCCTTGCCGCACGACACTCCCTATTTACAGCCTGATGCATATTTTCACCATTTTTTGGATAGAACCAAGGTCTATACCATTGGCCTACCACTTCAAATTCGGCACCGCTTTCTATGTGAGAGTCATGAATAGTTGTGTACCTTTGTGGATCAAAAAAATCTCCAATTTCTCTGCCTGCCATTGCCCCAAAATCAACCCCAGTATAAGCTGGTCTAAATGTTGTTGTGCCAACCTCTGACATTGAAACTTCAAGAAGCTCAGCTGATACAGCAATACCGTTGATATTTCCAGTTTTACCTTGATCTGTTCCAAAGCCCATTGCCGTATATCTCTTAATGTGCTCTATCGAACGGTATCCCTCTCTAATGGATAATGCAACGTCCAAAGTGGTCACATCATTTTGCATATCGATAAATACTTTTGGCTTGTTAATAATTTCAACTGGTGTAAAAAACTGGGCTACATTAAAATAGTTAAAGCTTTGATTATTAAGTTTTTGAAGGCTTATTTCTCTTAACTCTCCCAAAGACTCAAGAGTCAACTGAGCTTTATTCTTTGCATCAACAACTACATCCTTCCAGTAACCAACTGAATTGACAGAACCACATATTTGCCTATTAGCTCGCTCTTTTTGTGGCAAAAATGATTGACAGCTTTCATCAAAATATGTTTTACCTCCACAATGACAATCCAAATGAACTACTGGATTAAATCCTCCAGAAGTTGCCAAAAGATCACATTTTAAAGTTTGAGTATCTCCACTCAATCTCCATTTTGATTTCCATTGTGGTGGTTTAGCTTGCAATTCAACTGGAGAAATTTCAACGCCATTAACACGACTCAAACCTTTTGCTTTGGTTACTGCAAACCCTTGAAATACCTCTATACCCAAAATCTTTGCCTGCTTAACAATTTCACTTTCATTGCCAGGAGCCCTAACATCGACAACTTTACAGTTAATTTTGTTATTGATTAAATCAATTGCAGTGTTGTAAATGCTGTCGTTGTTGCCATATAAGATGACTTCATTGCCAGCAATGACGTTGAACTCATTAAGATATCGCCTTACAGACTGATTCAGCATTATGTTGGCTAAATCATTCGTTTCAAACAGCATTGGGCGCTCATGCGCTCCGGTAGCCAGAATAACTTCTTTTGTCCTAATTTTATGCAATACTTTTCTAGCCGACTGTTCGCCTTCTTTGATGGTCGATTGACCAGTAGTATGAGTCTGCAAAACCTCAATATAGTTATGGTCATACCAGGCATATGCAGTAGAACTTGTAAGGATTTTAAAGCGACTATTTTCTTCATCTCTATAATCTTTAAGCTTGCTGATATTTTCTTGATACCATTGAATTGAAGATTGATCAGCTTCAAACTCATTAGTGAGATCACCGCCCAGACTTTCCCTCTCATCAACTAAAATAACTCTGGCAGTTTTTGAGTTGTTTAGCACTTCAAGTGCTGCAGTCATTCCAGCAACTCCTCCTCCAATCACAAGAACTTCGGAATGTTGAAAAATATGATCATAGACATCTGTGTCAGTCTCAGTTGGGGCCTTAGAAAAACCTGATAAAGACCTTAAGCGATCTTCAACAATTGACCAAACCCTTTGCTTAATAAATGTCTTATAGTAAAAGCCTGCCGGCATAAATCGGTGTAATGGCTTGATCATGGCACGAAAATCAATTGAACTCGGATTACTAGAACTTACTGCACTTAAACCATCATAAAGCATGACTTCTGTAGCTTTAAGATTGGGAGTATATTTGCCACCGATTTCTAAAGAAACTAGAGCATTTGGTTCCTCAACTCCAGCACCAATCATTCCTCTTTTGCGCCCATACTTAAAACTTCTTGCAAAATATAAAACATCGTTAGCAATTAAAGCTGAAGCCAAAGTATCGCCCTTAAAGCCTTTATAGGTTTTATTATTGAAAACAAAGCTTAAAGGCTGGTTGTAATCAACATGGTTACTTGAACGACTCTCTAATCTCATGACGCATTCTCACTTTTCACTTCTCCAAAAGTCGCCACTTCCTGAACTTCATGACTAATGGTAGATCTTTTAACTAAGAAATATTTACGACAACCTGAAGTATGCACCCATTGTTCCCAATGATCGCCCTTATGGTTTGTTCGATAAAACACATAATCAGCCCACTCTTCATCTGTCAAAGCCTCAGGATTCTGAGGTCTTGCGATAAAAGCTTCACCAGCAGGTGAAAACTCATTCTGGTCTCTTGATTCTTTACAATATGGACAATTAATCAAAAACATAATATTACCTTTAAACTAAACTAATGAGCTACTCCAGCTGCACCATGCTCATCAATAAGAGCTCCAGTTGTGAAACGATCAATATGAAATGGCACCGCCAGATCATGCTGCTTGTCTTGTGCAATTGTGTGAGCAAAAACGTTACCCGAACCTGGTGTAGCTTTAAAACCACCAGTTCCCCAACCACAATTAAAATAAAGGCCTTCGACTTTGGTTGGACTGATTACCGGACACGCGTCAGGACAAACATCAACAATACCACCCCATTGACGATTCATACGGACTCGCGAAAAAATTGGAAATAATTCCAATATTGCAGCAGCGCAGTGCTCAACTATTCTGGCGCTGCCTCTTTGTGCATAAGAATTGTACCCATCTATCCCTGCGCCAATTACTAAATCACCTTTATCACTCTGACTGATATATCCGTGAACTGCATTAGACATGACAACAGTATGGAGAACTGGCTTAAGCGCTTCCGAAACGAATGCTTGTAAAGGGTGACTCTCGACAGGTAATCTTAATCCAGCCATTTTTGCAACTACCGAAGAGTGCCCAGCACTGACGCACCCAATACGATCTGCCATTATGTCTCCCTGGGTAGTCTTTACACCTTTGACTCGACCCTCTTCGACTTCAATATCAATAACTTCACAGTTTTGTATTATGTCTACACCAAGATTTGAGGCGGCACGGGCAAAACCCCAAGCCACTCCATCGTGTCGTGCAACACCTCCGCGCGCTTGGAATGACGCACCCATAATTGGATACCTAACATTTTTTGATGTATTAATGATTGGAATTTGCTCTTTTATTTCCTTGTGGTCTACAACAACAGCATCAACACCATTTAAAACATTGGCATTAACTCTTCTTTCAATATCTCTCATATCCTGAAGGGTGTGTCCAAGATTGTAAACCCCTCTCTGACTGAACATAACATTAAAATTGATATCTTCACTCAAGCCTTCCCAAAGCTTCATTGAATGCTCATAGAGACTTGAGGCTTCATCTCTTAAATAATTGGACCTTATGATAGTTGTATTTCTGCCAGTATTTCCTCCACCAATATATCCCTTCTCAACAACTGCAACATTTGTTATGCCACACTCTTTAGCTAGATAGTAAGCAGTTGCAAGACCATGGCCACCGCCACCAATGATGATTACGTCGTACTTTGATTTTGGCTTAGACAATGGAATTACCTTATCCCACTCTTGGTTAGACAAGCCTGCTTTCAATAGCGAATACCACGAATATTTTTTTTGCATAACCTTAACTCAACTTTTAACCTATAAATCAAGAACAATATCGCTTGTTGGATAAGAGCAACAAGTCAGTATGTATCCTTCTTTTTCATGAGACTTTAGAAGTCCCCCTTGAGCATCCATATCAACTGTTCCAGAAAGCATTTTAGTTCTACATGTACCACACAAACCCTGAGAACAGGCGAATGGAGCTGTTATGCCCTGTTTTTGGATTGACACTAATATACTTGTATTACTTCCACAAGGAACAACTTCACCACTGTTTGACAGGATGACATTATATTCATTAATTTCACTGTCTGAAACTTTATGTTCAGGTAAATCTAACTTAACTGCCATATTGTTTTGAGCGGTTGAACTCTCAATATCAAAACTTTCTTGATGATAATATCTCATGTCGAAAGCAAGAGAGTTAAGGATTTCTTTTACGTTTTGCATATAAAGCTCTGGACCGCAGCAATATATTTCTCTGTCAGCAAAATCTGAAACAAGGTCGACCAGCATCTGTGAGCTTAGAAAACCAGTAGGCCCTTGCCAAGTCTCAGAAGCAGAATCACAAACATAATACTTCTTAAAATTAATTTGACTTGACTCATAATAATCGAGCTCATCTTTTGCAATTAAGTCATTTTCAGACTGTGCATGATGAATAAATACTAGATCTACATCAATTGCAAGATCAATAAAGTATCGCGACATAGATAGCATGGGAGTTATCCCGCTACCTCCTGACAAAAGCAAAAGTTTAGGCTTTGGCTTATCTAGCGCAACGCTAAAGGATCCTCCAATATCAAGAGCATCTATACAATCACCAACTTTCAAGTTGTCATGCATCCAATTTGTCACGATACCATTCTGCATTCGTTTATTGGTTATTGTAATCGCGTTAGGCCTTGTAGGACTCGACGCAATTGTATAGGTGCGCATAACATCTTTGCCGTCAATATTTAAAAAAAGTGTTGTATGCTGGCCTGGAAAAAATTGAAACCACGCTTCCCTCCGAGACTTAAAGGTAAAACTTTTCACGTTATGTGTTTCATCTTTGATGCCTATACACTGAAGCGGAGAAACGTCACCAGTCCACCTCTCTAGGTTATCAATATTAATATCAGGAAAAATTAACTCTTTCATTAACGCAGACTGAATCCTAAACAATCAATTGTAGCACTAGAGCTGTTAAATTAATAAATTAACTAGTAGGTACTAGGCAATTATTTATTACAAAATACGGAATTATTTCCACTCTTAAGCTAATACTACCTTGTCAAAAAAGTGTGAATTTTAGCAATAAAGTCTAGCTAACGCAATCATTCATAGTAAACAAAAAAATAAATATATTACAAGAGCTTATGGCATTGGTATAACGTATTTTTTTCTTGCATAGTATCCCTGCAGAATGATTGCAAATAAAATCGTAATCCCTCCCAATAATGTATTTCTTTCTGGGACTTCATGAATTCCCAGAACTGGCAACCATGCCCAAAAAATACCGAGCACAACTTCAAGCAGTGTGAGCATCACAAGCTCCCCACTAGGCAGGTATTTTGCTCCTAAGCCGTACAAAATTAAACCTAATCCAACAACTAGGCCATGCATCATACTGATTCCTATATTGATTGATGACATCTCTATACTACTACCTGTGATGATAATTAGTATTAATGCCCACAGCATGCAAAAAAAGCCTGCAAGGGCTGGAGTTAGGAGTTTTGGAATTTTAGGATTTTTTCTAATAGTGATTGTATATATTGAGAAGCCTAAAGCAACAAGGAATCCATAAATAGCGCCAATAATCGTTGTTGATTTGTCAGTATCCCAAACCATAATTGCAATCCCCAGCGCTACAATTAACATGTTAACCAGTGTACTTCTACTGAGTCGCTCACCAAGAATTAAAAAACCCAAGAATGCTGACAGGACAGGAGAAACGGCCAGCATCAGCATGGTTATAGCAACTGTAGTTGTTGTTAAAGAATAGATCCACCCAAAGAATGTAACAGACATAACAAGGCTTCCAACCAAACTCCAAGAATCAATACGCCTAAATGTATGAAAAAAGTTTTTACCTTCTCTAAATAAGATATAAATGAATATGACAGAAGTAATAATTAAACCTCTATAGAGCAAATACTGAAGCCTAAAGTTTTCAGCATCTTCAAGCAGACGGACAAGTGGTGCTCCAAAGCTCCAGATTGTTCCACTAATAACAACTAAAGCAAAACCCAGAAAGTAATTGTTTTTCATACTTATTTCCCCTTATCTAACCAAGCAATCCGTAATTTCCGCATTTTGTTCCTAAAACATCAGCGTGTCAATCATTTTTTACTGCTATCTAAGCAAAATCATATCCATTTGTTTACCTATATAATTCTCGTATAAATTCTATATAAATAAATATTGATGAATACTGGTGATAAATCTCAATGGCAGTTCTGGATTGATAGAGGAGGAACCTTTACCGACATAATCGGTAGAAGCCCAAAGGGAGAAATTCATACACACAAACTTCTGTCTGAAAACCCGACACATTATAGCGATGCTGCAATTCAGGGCATCAGAGACCTGTTATCCATAAAAAAGAAAGAATCTATTCCAATTCATCAGATTGATTCAATAAAAATGGGTACCACTGTAGCAACAAATGCCCTCCTAGAAAGAAAGGGAGAAAGGACACTTTTAGCAATCACTAAAGGATTTGCAGATATTCTTAGAATTGGATATCAACAAAGACCTAAACTATTTTCTTTAGATATTAAGCTTCCAGATATGCTTTATTCCAAAATTGTTGAGATTAATGAGAGAGTCGATATAAACGGTAAAGTATTAAAAAGACTTGACCGTAAAAAAACTGAACTGGCATTAACAAAAGCCTTCAATCTAGGTTTTAAATCTATTGCGATTGTTTTGTTGCATGGTTATAGATACCAGGAACACGAAAAACAAATTAAATCCATTGCAAAAAAAATCGGATTTGAGCAAATTTCTGTTAGTCATCAAATCAGCCCACTGATGAAAATTATTCCTCGGGGAGATACGACAGTAGTCGATGCTTACTTATCTCCTATCCTGCGTCGTTATGTTGATCAAGTGAAAGGAGAGCTTGGTCCAAGTCAAAAAGACTTTGGAAAATTGATGTTTATGCAATCCAATGGTGGATTAACAGATGCCAATTTTTTTCAAGGAAAGGATGCCATTCTCTCAGGTCCTGCAGGTGGCGTTGTGGGCATGGTCAAAACCGGTGAAAAAATTGGACTCAATAAAATCATAGGTTTTGACATGGGAGGAACATCAACCGATGTCTGTCATTACAACGGAGAATATGAAAGAACTCTAGAGACAGAGGTTGCAGGTGTAAGACTTAGGTCTCCAATGATGTTAATCAACACTGTTGCTGCTGGTGGGGGCTCTATTTTGCATTTTGATGGCTCTAGATATCGCGTCGGACCAGACTCGGCTGGAGCTTTTCCAGGGCCCGCCTGTTATCGAAATGGTGGCCCTCTCACTGTAACTGATTGCAACGTCATGATGGGTAAGCTTAACCCAGATTTCTTTCCAAGAGTCTTTGGACCTAATGGCAACCAAAAACTTGATTTAGATATTGTTCAAAAAAAGTTTATTTCACTTGCCAAAAAAATATCATCAATAACAAATAAGTCGGTCACCCCTTTAGTGGTTGCTGAAGGTTTTTTATCCATTGCCGTTGAAAGTATGGCGAACGCTATTAAAAAAATATCGGTCCAACGTGGCTATGACGTCAGTACCTATGCCCTATCCTGTTTTGGTGGTGCGGGTGGTCAACATGCCTGCATGGTAGCTGACAAGTTGGGAATCAAAAAAATTCATCTCCACCCATATGCTGGAGTATTGTCCGCCTTTGGGATAGGACTTGCTGACAGCAGAACTATGAATGATTTAGCTATTGAGCTTAACCTTGATGAGACTGTGATTCAACATATTGCTGAGAAATTTGAAAATCTCCGAAGCGCAGGAAAAGAAGACCTAGTGGTACAGAATCTTGATGTAAATATTTTTGAATACATCAATCGAGTCTACCTCAGATATAAAGATTCGGATACATCTCTATCAGTTAAGTTTGGCAATTACTCAGAAATGAAACTAAATTTTGAAGATGCTCACAGAGCTAGATTTGGTTTTATCTCTCCAGAAAAAACAATAATTATTGAGTCAATTCAGTCTGAAGTTTTATGTCAAAGTGATCAATTAACCTTGAATGATTCACGACAGAAAAAATCAAAAACCAAGTCTTTAACAACACAAGATGTGTTCTTTAATGGAAAGCTTCAAAAGACAACTTTTTATAATCGTATTGATATCAAACTCAATGAAAAAATACCTGGGCCAGCTGTCATTATTGAGCCCACAACAACAGTCATAATTGAGCCGGGCTGGGAAGCAACCCTTAAAGAAAGCAATGATTTAATCTTAAATAGAGCTCAAAAAATTAATAGGACGAATGCAATTGGAACAAGCGTAGACCCTATCATGCTTGAAATATTTAATAATTTATTTATGAATGTTGCTGAGCAAATGGGAATGGTTTTAGAGAATACCGCCTCTTCTGTAAACATTAAAGAACGCCTAGACTTCTCTTGCGCATTATTTTCGCCATCAGGTGAGCTTGTAGCCAATGCACCTCATGTCCCAGTTCATTTGGGATCAATGAGTGAATCCATAAAGACCATTATTCGTGAAAATCATCTCACTATGAATCCTGGTGATGCATTTCTCATAAACGCTCCATACAATGGTGGCACCCATTTGCCAGATATTACTCTTATTAAGCCAGTTTTTGATGAATACAATGAAAGCATAATTTTCTATGTTGCCACTAGAGGTCATCATGCCGACATTGGTGGAACAGTTCCAGGTTCTGCACCTGCAAACTCTAAACATATTAAAGAAGAAGGAGTTCTAATTGACAACTTTACTCTTGTCTCTAAGGGGGTATTCCTTGAAAAAGAAATATATGATTTATTAAGCTTAGCTGAGTATCCTGCTCGAAATATTAAACAAAATATAGCTGATTTAAAGGCACAAGTCGCGGCCGCAGAAAAAGGATCTCAAGAGCTCCTAAAAGTAATTAAGTACTATGGACTTGAGGTTGTTCATGCATATATGGGGTACGTTCAAGATAATGCTGAGGAATCTGTTCGTAGAGTATTGGATGTTCTAAGCGACTCAAACTTTACATATAAGATGGATGATGGTCATCAGGTTTCTGTCTCAATAAATGTCGACAAAGCGAATCGCAGCGCAACTATTGATTTCACAGGCACAAGTAGTCAACATCCAGGAAACTATAACGCTCCAAGTGCGATTTGTTATGCAGCTGTGCTTTATGTTTTTCGTTGCTTAGTTGATGATGACATACCTCTTAATGCTGGGTGCCTTAAACCTTTAAAATTAATCATCCCCAGTAACTCAATGATTAACCCTGAATATCCTGCAGCTGTTTTTTCTGGTAATGTTGAAACTTCACAATACATTGTTGATACTTTGCTTGGGGCTTTAGGAAAGTTTGCAGCCTCTCAGGGCACAATGAATAATTTTATTTGGGGTAATGATAAAGTACAAAATTATGAAACAATTTGTGGAGGATCCGGAGCCAGCATAAATCAGCCTGGCTGCAGTGCTGTTCATACACACATGACCAACTCAAGACTGACTGATCCAGAGGTTTTAGAATGGCGATTTCCCGTCAGACTTGAGTCATTTAGCATTAGAAAAAACTCTGGCGGAACAGGCTTAAATAAGGGAGGGGATGGAGTAGATCGAAGAATGCGCTTCCTTGAACCGATGACGGTCAATATGATAGCAGGCCACAGAAAAATACCGCCCTATGGTCTTTCTTGTGGTGGGCCGGGAGCACTTGGTGAAAATTATGTCATTCATGCCGATGATAGTGTATCGAGTCTTGGCACCAAGGGGCAGATTGAAGTTGGCAAGAATGATCTTTTTATACTTAAAACACCTGGGGGCGGAGGTTTTGGAAAGACAAGTCAAAATAAAGAAAGTTAATGTGGCTTTAAAAGAGGAACAATCTATGAAAACAATTAATCAAAATTCAGCGCCGAAGGATGCCAAAGTTCGACGTGAAATAAAACCAGTCATCTCTTACCCTATTGATAATCTTCCTGTCTTTAATGAAGATTTTTATAAAGCAGCTAGAGATAATATGGCTCTAGTAGATTCCATAATAATTCCACCAAGGGATGCTAAAACTTTTGAGGTTCCTGCGGGATATTTTTTTCGAATTGTAAGTACAGAGGGGCCACAAGTTGGTGATTTGAATTTATGGAATAAGAACAACATTAATGAGCGTTTTTTTAGCGGCAAAACACGTGCGCTATACGGCACTCATGTCAGCACCGGTGATAGGCTTTATTCAAATCTTCCTTTTTTAAGGCCGATTGCCACTGTTACTCATGACACACTCGACTGGTACGGTTATGATGATGATGGCGGAAGCGTTCATGATGTAATTGGAACAAGGTGCGATCCTTATACGCATGTTGCTTTAAATAATGAGGAGTACCATTACTGTTGTCACTCAAATCTATGCAGGGCACTCTCAAAGCAGCAGCAAAAACCGATTGAAGAAATTGAACCTAACGTTCACGACGTCCTTAATGTCTTTATGTGCACTGGATTTACAAAAAATACGCACCAGTACTTCATGAAGGCGAGCCCGGTTAGACCTGATGACTTTATAGAGTTTTTTGCCGAAATTGACCTCCTCTGTGGATTATCAGCTTGCCCAGGAGGTGATTGCAGTTCAAGCCACTCAAGCGATGAAGCAGCCTGCTACCCACTAAAAGTTGAAACCTTTAAGCCAACTGATGGGGCGCTTAAACAATGGAGAAGTCCGTCTCAAAATAAGTATTCAAGAAGTCATGGTGAGCGTTAAAATTCTACTTTGATATTAAGTTACTAGAGATGGAAAACTTGAAGGGTATTTTATTTATGATTCTAGCAATGGCTGGGTTTGCATGTGAAGATCTGTTTATTAAAATGCTCTCAACCAACCTTCCAGTTTCTGAAATTATCATCATTCTAGGCTTTAGTGGAAGCCTTATCTTTCTTGCAATCGGACTCACTACAAAAGCACCAATTTTTCATAAAGACTTATTATCTATGCCCATCATAGTTCGCACTCTATGTGAACTTTTTGGAGCTTTGTTTTTCGTTCTTGCAATTGCTTTAACGCCTCTATCCTCTGCTTCAGCAATCCTCCAGGTTGTGCCCTTGCTAGTAACTATTGGGGCTGCAATTTTCTTTAAAGAAAAAGTTGGTTGGCGCCGATGGAGCGCCGTTTTTGTTGGCTTTTTAGGTGTCCTATTAATTCTTCGTCCTGGCTTTGAAAACTTTATGCCGGCCTCGATTTTTGCGCTTCTGGGGGCTATATTTTTAGCTGGACGAGACCTAGCAACTCAAGCTATTAAGGTGAAACTTCCATCCGTTATTATCTCTCTTTATGCATTCTTAGCTTTTGGTCTCTCAGGCATCTTAATAATCCCATTCAGCCCGGAAATGTTAATACCTAGCTCAAACGAAATCATATATTTTGCTGGCGCCTCAGCCTTTGGGGTGATTGCATACTACTCTATTGTTATTGCAGCAAGAGTTGGAGAGATGTCAGTAATCTCCCCTTTTCGCTATTCAAGACTGGTCTTTGCAATGCTTCTTTCAATTGTTGTTCTCTCTGAAAGGCCTGATATGTGGACGTTATTAGGTGCAGCAATTATTGTAGCATCTGGTGTTTATACTTTTATTCGTGAAAATCTAATGGGCAAAACCAAGGAAAGAATTCTTTAGTAGTTTCAAGTATCTATTAATTTAAATTTGGATCTGCTTAAAAAAAGCTTGCTATACTTAACAAAATTGTCTAACATCCGCACAAATTAACACATATCAAGGAGTTACTATGAACATGCCAAGAACAATTCACATCCCAAATGGAGACAATATAGTTCATACATTTAGTGATCAAGAATACAAAAATAGACAAAAAAGACTTAGGGATCATATGGCTCAGAGCAATATAGATGCGGTCATCTTTACTTCTATTCATGGCATTAATTACTATAGTGATTTTCTTTACTGTTCATTTGGAAGACCTTATGCATTAGTGGTCACCCAAGACAAAGCAACTTCGGTTACAGCTAATATTGATGGTGGGCAGCCGTTTCGAAGAACCTTTGGTGAAAATCTTGTCTACACAGATTGGCAAAAAGATAGCTTCTTTTATGCCTTACAGCAACTTGTCAAAAATGGCGGAAAAATTGGTATTGAATATGACCATATTACTAAAGAGCGTCTGGATAAACTTGTTGCGGCATTTGACCAAGCTAACTTTGTTGATATTTCTGTTGACTGTATGAAGATGCGTTCAATAAAATCAGATGAAGAAATTGCGCACATTATCCAAGGGGCAAACGTTTGCGATATTGGGGGTGCGGCACTTGTGGAAGCAGTCAAAGAGGGCGTACCTGAACACGAGGTAGCTCTTCACTCCACGCAAGCCATGGTTAGAGAAATAGCAAAACGTTACCCACACTCAGAGCTTATGGATACCTGGACTTGGTTTCAATCCGGAATTAATACTGATGGCGCACATAACCCTGTCACCACAAGAAAGGTTCAAAAAGGTGATATTCTCAGTCTTAACTGTTTTTCCATGATTGCTGGATATTATGTTGCGCTTGAAAGAACTTTGTTTTATGACCATGTTGATGATGAGTCTTTAAGATTATGGGAAATCAACGTTAAAGTTCATGAAGAGGGAATGAAACTAATCAAACCGGGTGTCGCTTGTAAAGATATTGCACTAGAACTTAATAAAATTTTCAATGAGTATGGCTTACTTGAAAGGAGAACATTTGGCTATGGACATTCATTTGGTGTCCTGTCTCACTACTACGGTCGCGAAGCTGGGGTTGAGTTGAGAGAGGATATTGATACAGTCCTTGAAAAGAATATGGTTGTATCCATGGAACCTATGATTATGATTCCAGAAGGAAAAGCCGGAGCTGGTGGCTACAGAGAGCATGATGTAATGGTTCTCACTGAAGATAGTGCATATGACATAACAAAGTTTCCATTCGGTCCAGAGCATAATATTATTAAATAATATTGACATTTTTCAGCAATGGTTCAAATAGAATACTCTCAATTACTCGGTGAATTGCGCAAGGTGGCAAGAGATGCTGGTCTTGAGATTATGCAAATCTATGAAAGCTCAATTGATGTCGATTTTAAAGATGACGGGTCTCCAGTAACACTTGCAGATCAGGCTGCAGAAAAAATAATATTAAAAAGACTTAAGGATATTATTCCTCATATCCCAATTGTCTCAGAAGAGAACGCTAGTAGTCATCACATAGAGGCTAGCGACCAGTTTTTTCTCATTGATCCGCTAGATGGCACTAAGGAGTTCCTTAAGAAAGATGGACTAGGTTCATTCACTGTAAATATCGGCCTTATAGAAAAAGGCTTGCCAACTTTAGGAGTTGTCTATGCACCAGCACTCAATCGCATGTTTTTTGCTTCAAGCCAAACAGGCGCGTTCGAAGAGTCTAGTAATGGTATTCAAAAAATTACAATAAGGCCGGTTCCTAGCTCAGGTCCAGTAGCAGTTGCAAGCGCCTCTCACCGAGATGAGTCTACAAATAATTGGCTTGATAAAAACAATATCAAAGATACGATATCAATTGGCTCATCATTAAAATTTTGTTTGGTTGCCTGTGGTGAAGCAGATGTATACCCTCGATTTGGACCGACAATGGAGTGGGATACAGCAGCTGGAGATGCGGTGTTACGATCTGCCGGAGGAGCGGTGATGCTTCCTAGTGGGAACCCCTTTAATTACGGAAAAACAGGCTACACAAACAGTGCTTTTATTGCTCACGGAAATTATTAAAAGGAATCTTTAAAAGAGACTAACTCTCGTAAGAATAAATCTCTACCATCATCTCATCTGCAATAAGCTCCAGCTTATCTCTGACCACATTTTCATCAAGAGACATAGGTAAGTGAAGTGTGATTTGAGCTTTAAATAACTCCTCTCCAGACATCGAAGCGTCGATTATTTCAGTCTTCAGCTCTTCAACATTTGCCTGAAGTTCCTCCGCCAAAACATGAGAAAGTTTGTTAATAATTCCAACATGATTTTGACCAATAAGCTCAATGTTGTAGCTTCTAACATTAGTAAGCTCATCAACTGGGTGAGTCTCCTCACAAGCTATCTGAAGACCCAAAGAAGATGTCGTCAAATCTTTTTGTAGTTTAGCAGCATCACTTGTAGGCACATTCACTTTAAGAATTCCAGAGAATTTGCCTTCAAAACTAGACATATTACTTTCAATCCAGTCGCCATTATTTGAAACAATTATCTTAGAAAGGCCGTCAACAAGCCCAGGCTTATCGTCTCCTAAAACACTAATCAAAAATGACTTCATAACAATCTACTTATAATCCTCAACACTTGGGCAAGAACAAACCAAGTTCTTATCTCCATAGACATTATCCACTCTCGAAACTGGCGACCAATATTTGACTCGCCTTAAACTCTCGAGAGGGTACGCTGCCTCCTCCCTGGTATAAGAAAACTCCCATTGCGACGATGTTACCATTTCTAGAGTGTGGGGTGAATTAATTAATGGATTATCTTCAGTTGAATATTCTCCGGATTCAACTTTTTTAATCTCTTTTCGTATTTGTATCATTGCATCACAGAATCGATCAAGCTCATCCAAAGACTCTGACTCTGTTGGCTCTATCATCAAAGTACCGGCAACAGGAAAAGACATCGTAGGCGCATGAAAACCAAAATCAATTAATCGTTTCGCAACATCATCGACGCTGATTCCTACAGAGTCTTTTATAGGCCTAATATCAATAATGCACTCATGAGCAATCCTGCCATTTTCATCACTATAAAGAATTGGATAATGGTCCTCAAGTCGTTTAGCAATATAATTTGCATTCAATATTGCATTACATGTAGCCTCATAGAGTCCATTCTTGCCCAGCATTGATATATACATCCAACTAATAGGAAGTATGCTTCCTGAGCCCCAAGGAGCGCCAGAAATACTACCAACTTCTGTATTGTTTAAAGGAGTTCTTGGCAAAAAATCTACCAGGTGTTCTTTAACACCAATTGGGCCAACTCCTGGACCGCCACCGCCATGAGGTATGGCAAACGTTTTGTGAAGATTAAGGTGAGAAACATCTCCACCAAACTCGCCTGGAGCAGAAAGCCCAACCATTGCATTCATATTCGCTCCATCAATGTAGACTTGTCCACCAGCGTTATGAACAATGTCACACACCTCTCTAACATCCTTTTCAAAAACTCCGTGAGTTGAAGGGTAAGTAATCATTATTGCTGCAAGGTTTTCTTCATGTTTTTTAGTTTTTGCTCTTAAATCTTTAAGATCGATGTTTCCATCGTTGGCACTATCGACCACAATTACCTTCATACCTGCCATTTGAGCAGACGCAGGATTAGTGCCGTGTGCTGATGAAGGGATTAGACAAATATTTCGATTATCATCGCCCCTGCTTCGATGATATCCTCTAATTGCGATTAATCCAGCATACTCTCCCTGTGCACCAGAGTTAGGCTGAAGGGAAATGGCAGAGTAGCCGGTTGCCTCGCAGAGCATTTCTTCAAGCTCACTAATCATTTGCTGATAACCAATCACCTGATTCATGGGGACCGCTGGATGAATTTGAGAAAATTCTGGCCAACTCACAGGAATAAGTTCTGCTGCCGCGTTGAGCTTCATTGTGCACGAACCAAGAGGAATCATTGAGCGATCTAGTGCGATATCTTTATCCCCAAGATAACGAATATATCTCATCATATTTGTTTCAGAGCGATAAGTATTGAATACAGGATGAGTCAAAAAATCAGATTGTCTCTTTAAGCTCTTTTTAATTTTTGTTTTATTTTTTTCAAAAAATGACTGCGCACTAAGTTCTGATTCAGTATTAAATATTCTCCATAAGTATTCAATATCTTCGGGAGTACTGAGCTCATCAAAAGAGACCGAAACAATCGTTTTGCTAAATACATTAATATTGTATCCATTTTTCTCAGCTTGCATTACTACAGCATCTGAATTCTTGACCTCAATTGACAAAGTGTCAAAATAAGTATCATTAACGATTTGAAATCCCATATCTTTCATCCCGTCGGCAAAAACACTAGCGTACTTAAATATACGATTGGCAATTTTTTTTAGTCCTTCTGGACCATGGTAAACAGCATACATGCTAGCCATAATTGCTAAGAGTGCTTGTGCGGTACATATGTTGCTAGTCGCTTTCTCACGACGAATGTGCTGCTCTCGAGTTTGGAGTGCTAAACGGTATGCTAGCCTTCCTTTTGTATCCACTGAAGCGCCAATAATGCGGCCTGGCATCGATCGCTTGTACTTGTCGCTAGTTGACATGTAGGCGGCATGAGGACCGCCATATCCTATTGGCACACCAAATCTTTGGGTATTTCCTACTACAATATCGACACCCATTTCACCTGGAGGCTTTAGTATAGTCAAAGCAAGCAAATCAGCGCTGACCGTCACCAGTGCCTTTTTTTCATGAATAGATTCTATCAATTTTGAGTAGTCACTGAAAGCACCATAGGTGTTTGGATACTGGAGAAGAACACCAAAACAATCAATTTTCTTTAAATCGACTAGGGGATCCCCAATAACTACTTCGATATTTAGTGGTTCTGCTCTAGTTTTAATAACCTCAAGGTTTTGAGTATAGCAATCATTTGCAACAAAAAAAACATTGCTTTTGGACTTGCTTACTCTGTGACTTAGCGTCATTGCCTCTGCACAAGCAGTTGCCTCATCTAGCATTGATGCATTTGCTAAATCCATACCTGTTAAATCTGAGACCATTGTCTGATAATTCATCAATGCTTCAAGTCGTCCTTGAGAAATTTCGGGTTGATATGGTGTGTACGAAGTGTACCAAGCTGGATTTTCTTCAACATTTCGCTGAATGACTGGAGGTGTAA
>CAZEAO010000008.1:0-19500 GCA_964510245.1 uncultured Piscirickettsiaceae bacterium
CTGTACTCTTTTAATGGTTTAAAATTGAGGGTTTTATTTTAATGAAAAACTACCAATTATGGCTAGAAAATTTCAACTCAAATCTAATTTTTTACCAAAAGGTGACCAGCCATCAGCCATTCAAAAACTACTTGATGGAATTGAGTCTGGAGAGAAGTATCAAACCCTTGTCGGTGTCACAGGATCAGGCAAAACTTTTACACTAGCAAATGTCATCGAAAGAAGCCAGAAACCGAGTCTAATTATGGCTCCAAATAAAACATTGGCGGCCCAACTTTATAGTGAAATGAAAGAGTTTTTTCCTGATAATGCGGTTGAGTATTTTGTCTCTTATTACGATTATTATCAGCCCGAGGCTTATGTCCCTGCTTCTGATACTTATATTGAGAAAGATGCCTCAATAAATGAACAGATAGAACAAATGAGACTCTCCGCTACTAAGTCACTGCTTGAGAGAAAAGATGTCATTATCATAGCCAGCGTTTCAGCGATTTATGGGCTGGGTGACCCTAAAAGTTATATGAAAATGCTTCTTCATTTAACGGTCGGAGAGGTAACAAATCAACGTGAAATACTCGCAACACTTTCGAAGATGCAATACACTCGAAATGACCTGACATTAATTCGTGGCCATTTCAGAGTTAAAGGGGAGGTGATTGATATATTTCCTGCTGACTCTGAAGAGAGGGCAGTTAGAATTGAGATGTTTGATGATGAAGTTGAAAATCTCTCTTGGTTTGACTCTTTGACAGGAGAAAAACTCAAGTCACTTCAAAGAATAACCATTTATCCAAAAACCCACTATGTCACCCCTGAGTCGACGATTCAAAATATGCTTGATGATATTAAGGTTGAGCTTGCAGAAAGAAAGAAAGAGCTTCTGTCCCAAAATAAGCTGGTTGAAGATCAAAGACTCTCTCTAAGGGTCCTTCAAGATATGGAGATGATGAGAGAGCTTGGCTACTGCTCAGGCATTGAAAACTACTCACGCTACCTTTCTGGTCGCAAACCAGGCGAAGCTCCTCCAACGCTTATGGATTATCTACCTGAGGACTCTCTGGTTATTTTGGATGAGTCACACGTCACTGTCAGTCAGATTGGTGGAATGTACAATGGGGATAGGTCACGTAAAACTACACTCGTTGATTTTGGATTTCGCCTACCTTCCGCTCTGGATAATAGACCCCTAAAGTTTGAAGAGTTTTCAGACAAGATAAATCAATGCATACTTGTATCTGCAACGCCTGCAGACTATGAATTGGATGTGTCAACTGTAGTTGCTGAGCAGGTGGTTAGACCAACCGGACTTTTAGATCCCAAGATTGATGTTAGGCCAGTTGAAACACAAGTTGACGACTTGTTATCAGAAATCAATAAGAGAGTTGCATTAAAAGAGAGAGTTCTTGTTACAACTCTGACTAAGCGGATGTCAGAGCAACTTAGTGAATACTTGAATGAACACAATATTAAAGTGCGATATCTTCATTCTGATGTGGATACAGTTGAACGGGTTGAAATTATTCGAGATTTACGCCTAGGAGTTTTCGATGTTCTGGTTGGAATCAACCTATTGAGAGAGGGTCTAGATATTCCAGAGGTGTCTTTGGTGGCCATTTTAGATGCAGACAAAGAGGGCTTCTTAAGGTCTGAGAGGTCTCTGATTCAAACAATGGGAAGGGCAGCCAGAAACATTAATGGGAGTGTCATCCTTTATGCTGACAGAGTTACAAATTCAATGAAAAGAGCTATAGATGTCACTACAAATAGAAGAAACAAACAACAAGCCTTTAATGAGCAATATGGAATAACACCAAAAGGAGTTGTTAAGCCGATTGTAGATATTTTGGATACCGACCTTTCAGTAGCAGATATTGAAGAAGGTGCGTCCGAAACCGTTCATGTTAAGCTTTCTCCTGTTCAGCTTTCTAAAGAACTAAAGAGACTTGAAAAAGAAATGTATCAATTTGCTGAAGAATTAAAATTTGAACAAGCGGCTGACATTAGAAACCAAATAAAGCGATTAAAGGATGGTCAATTCAAGTAACACAACTTTAAATATTACTGAGATTTTTTACTCATTGCAGGGTGAGGCGAGAGAGGTCGGAATTCCTACAGTATTTGTACGTTTGACGGGTTGTCCTTTGCGTTGTAATTATTGTGATACTGCCTATGCATTTAAGGGCAACAATCCACTAACAATTGAACATATATTAAATGAGATTGCTCAATACAATACTCCATATGTATGCGTCACTGGAGGAGAGCCATTGGCCCAAAGTAACTGCTTAAAGCTACTTGATTACCTAGTTAATTCTGGTTATAAGGCCTCATTGGAGACTAGTGGTAGTATTGATATCGGTTTAGTCAATGATCAGGTTTCTGTTGTTATGGATATTAAAACTCCTTCTTCAACCGAAGAAAAGCAAAATAGATATGAAAACCTTTCACTATTAAAGAGCAAAGATCAGCTTAAGTTTGTTATTGCTTCAAGATCAGATTTTGATTGGTGTACTGATTTATTGAATAAACATAAGATTAATTCTGAAATTCTATTTTCTCCAGTCTATGAGAGCCTTAAGCCTGTTGATTTAGCTGACTGGATTTTAGAAAAAAAACTCAATGTTAGGCTTCAAGTGCAGCTCCATAAACTTCTTTGGGGAGAACAAAAAGGCAAATAATATTATGAATTTATAATATTGACCTGTAGAAAATTGTCTTAAAATTGTGATATTATTTGAGTTTTAATCAATAGAATTCATATGAAAAAAAATAATGTATTGAAGTTATTTGGCTCATTTTTTCTTGTTGGGCTATTATCCTCTTGTGCACCAAGTGTTGTTGATATATCACTCTATACGACTGATATTGAAGCGGCTGCAGAGGGCGAGGTTTTTGAGGTTCCTTTAAGGGCTTCATTCACAACCTATAGTGAAGATGATGGTGAGTTAGAGACTGCAACTATGATTGCTGAAAAATACCTTGCACCAGACTCCGTTTTTTCTCAATCGTCTGGTGATTGGGGCGATACACTTGTTATCGAAACAACGATCCCAATTGGAACATTGGACAATCTGCAAAACTATCTAGGAAGTAATAATCGAGTTGCCGTGCTTTTAGTTGAAAATACTGGTGAGCTTGAGGTCAGTTTAAACGCTACAGATTATGCTGACACACTGAACAGTGAGTTAAGTGATATTAATTTCATGCTTGGCTTTGAGTTACCCGGTGATGCAACAAACTTTAGAGTTATAAGTGACAGCAGAAATGATGTTCAGGTTGATGCAACAGCAGTATTTGTCTCTGAAAAGCCTTACCTTTATTTCTCAAAAACGCTTAAGCGTAGAGATGAAGCTGAAATCGTATTTAAGGGGACTTCTGACAGCATTTACAGCGAAATAAATCCTATCATTTACGTTAATTTCCCTTAACCTCAAAATCATAAGACACTTGCCTCAATAAAAAGGCAAGTGTCGATTGTTTTTTAGTTAATAATTATTTCTTGAACTTCAGTCTCATTCATAGAAGCTTTAGGAATTGTAACAACCAATTCGCCTTCCTTAAATTCAGCAGTAATTTTTGATTTGTCCGCATTTTTTGGGATTATAAATTGCTGCATGAATGATTGACTAGATTGACTAGTTTCAGTGATTGTTTTCTTTTCGGCTTTAATGATTAGTAGGTTTTTATCGATATGTATCTTCAGGTCCTTTTTATCCATTCCATCAAGAGTGATTTTTAGTTGAATGCTGTTTTCATTCTCACTCTGATTCAAAGATAACCAACTATTATTATTGTATCTTAAACCCATCTCTTCAAACAAATGGTTATGGTGCATATCCATCATGTGCATATGATTCAACATGCGCTTCATCATAGATTCAAAGTCATTGTTTAAAGGACTGTGTGCCAACACTGAACCAGAAATTAAAAACAAAGTAATAATAAAGATTTTTTTCATATTTTTATTTCCTATTTTGTTGCAAGGAAAAAAATTATAAAAAAAAATTAAATCAAAATCAAGATGATGATATGAAAAATTAAAGGTTAATAGTTTCCTTCAATTCTTGCCTTCGCTTTGTCAATAACAACGTGATATTGAGGATCTTCTAGGACATCAACTTCAACTAACTGCTGGGCAGTTTTAAGGAGCAGTCTACACTCTTGACTTAAATGCATTAAATGGAGGGTTTTTCCAGCCTTCTGATAACGCTCTGCAAGTTTATCAATAGCCTGAATCGCAGAGTGGTCAATGACTCGCGAATCTTTAAAATCAATATAGACATTGATTGGATCTTCTTTTGGGTTAAATATTGAATGAAAAGTTTTGATCGATGCAAAAAAAAGTGCACCATGAAGTCTATAAGTTTTTTTGTCTTTAGTCTCAAACTCTTCAATGGAGTAGATCTTTCCTGCTGACTCCCAGGCAAAAGATAATGCCGACATAATTACTCCCGCAATTACAGCAAGTGCTAAATTATCTGTTAATACTGTGATTACAGTTACTGCAATACCAACCACAATGTCAGGTAACGGAACTTTTCCAAATAATCTTAATGAGCCCCACTCAAAAGTACCAATGACAACCATCATCATGACTCCAATTAGAACTGCAACTGGAATCATCTCGATGTACTTTGAAAGATAGAGAATAAAGAATAGAAGAACTAATGATGCTACAATTCCAGATAATCGACCTCTTCCTCCCGATTTAATATTAATTAGACTTTGGCCGACCATTGCACAGCCGCCCATCCCTCCAAAAAAACCGGTAACCGTATTCGCAACTCCTTGCCCAACGCATTCTCGATTCGGCTGACCAGTGGTTTCAGTTAAGTCATCAATCAGGTTCAGGGTTAGTAAGCTCTCAATTAATCCAACTAGGGCCATTACTACGGCATAAGGAAAAACAATACTGAGTGTTTCAAAGTTTAAAGGAACATCAGGAAAATGAAAGTGAGGGAATGCTCCTCCAATAGGAGCAATATCGCCAACAGTTCTTGTCTCTAAACCTAGGAAAAGAACTGCTAGAGTACCAACTATAATTGCAACCAGTGTCGAGGGAACAGCCCGGGTTAACTTTGGCAAGAAATGAATAATAATCATTGTAATGGCAACAATCACTAGCATTAAGTAAAGCGGACTCCCGGTGATCCATTCACCTTCTACTTTAAATTGTTTTAACTGAGACAGGAATATGACTATTGCTAGACCATTCACGAATCCAAGAAAGACGGGATGGGGGACAAGTCTTATAAATTTGCCCATTTTTAAAACTCCAAAGGTTATTTGAATGACCCCAGTTAATACGACTGCAGCAAACAAGTACTCAACACCATGAATGGCAACCAACGTTCCGATAACCACAGCAATGGCACCTGTCGCTCCAGAAATCATTCCAGGTCTACCACCTAAAATGGATGTAACAATTCCTATGGTGAAAGCTGCATAAAGTCCAACGAGTGGGTTAAGGCCTGCTAAAAGAGCAAACGCAACTGCCTCAGGAACAAGTGCAAGAGCCACAGTGAGGCCCGACAAAATATCATTTTTTGCGTTACTAGGTACGCGCTTATGGATGAGCTTAAACATTATTTTCTTTTTGATAGAGTTTTATTTACTGCTTGGATGCAGGTATCGAGGGTGTCACTGATACTACGTCAGCGTTCTGAGCTCGATTTCTTAGAGCGTGATCCATCAGCGTTATCGCTAGCATTGCCTCAGCAATAGGGGTTGCTCTGATTCCTACACATGGATCATGCCTTCCAGTTGTGCTGATTTCAGTTGGATTACCCTTTTTATCAATACTTTCTGCTGGAATACGAATACTTGAAGTAGGTTTCAGTGCAATCGATATCAACAGGTCTTGTCCAGAGCTAATACCACCTAGAGTTCCACCTGAATTATTTGATTTAAATCCTTCAGGAGTAATTAAGTCTCTGTGCTCAGTACCTTTTTGATTTACGGCCTCAAATCCTGCGCCTATTTCAATACCTTTGACTGCATTGATACTCATCATTGCATGGGCAATGTCAGCATCAAGTCTATCGAAGATTGGTTCTCCAAGACCAGTAATCATATTACTTGCAACAACATTGATTCTTGCGCCAATTGAGTCACCTGACTTTCTGAGATTGTCCATATATTTTTCAAGCTCTGGGACCTTGCTAGAATCTGGACAAAAGAAAGAGTTGTTATGAACCTCCTTCCAGTCAAAGTTATCAAAAGTAATAGAGCCTAATTGAGTTAAATAGCCATGAATTTTGATGCCATATTTTTCACTGAGATACTTTTTTGCAATGCCTCCTGCAGCAACCCTAATTGCAGTCTCTCTTGCAGAGGATCGGCCACCACCACGGTAATCTCTGATTCCATATTTTTGTTGGTAACTAAAGTCAGCATGACCTGGTCTAAATGAATTAGCTATGTTTGAATAATCTCTAGGTCTCTGGTCATTATTTTCAATTAAAAGTCCTATTGGAGTTCCAGTAGTAACACCCTCGAAAGTTCCCGAAATAATTTTCACTTCATCCGTTTCTCTTCTCTGAGTAGTGTGTCTAGAGCTACCTGGTTTTCTGAGGTCTAGATCGCCTTGAAGATCTTCCTCGGTCAGATTCATTCCAGGAGGGCATCCGTCCACAATGCCTACAAGACCATCACCATGGCTCTCACCGGCTGTTGTTAAAGTAAATAGTTTTCCAAATGAGTTACCTGACATTGAAGGTTGATGTGATTATTTAGATGGCTCACATTATACCAGTGACAGATTTTAGTTCGAATATTATTAAATTGTTATTAATTTAAAGAGAGGTTTGGCAAGAGAAAATGCTAATTTATTTTACAAAATCATCAAAATAATAATAATGAATTCCAGAGTCAGCATCCAGTGTTGATGCCATTTTTTTTGCTAATATTTGAGCATCAATACTTCTATATTTTCTTGCAGATCCAATGCAAAAAATGTCTATTATCTTGGCAACCTTCATTAAAATTTTCTCTGAAACTGCCCTATGTCTACCTCCACTTCCAATTAAAAAGCTGGGTCTAAAAATATTCACGCTATCAAATCCAAGCTCTAGAATTGCATCCTCAAGCTCTCCTTTGACTCTTAAGTAGAAGTTTTTTGATTTACTGTCTGCACCGACCGTAGAGATAAGGGTTAGTTTTTTTGCACCTGACTCAAGAGCTTTTTTGGCAACATCTAAAGGGTATTCCAAGTCAACTCTTCTAAAGATTTCTTTGCTTTTCGCTATCTTGATAGTAGTTCCAAGGCAAATAAATACGTGGTCACACTTTGGAAAAGACTCTTCAGTAAAAAAAGTATCAAAATCAATAATAAGTTCTTTAGCTCCTGATGGTAGCTCTGAAATTGGCTTTCTAGCTAGAGCTATAACCTTATGGCTGTTTTTGCAAAGCTGGTCTAGTATTCGACTACCAACAAGTCCGGTTGATCCTGCGATGATTGAAATTGACATTAAATGTGTTTTGTTTTGGAATTAAATTTATGGAAGGACGATTTCAATATTATCAATGTCACCACTTACATCAATCTTCATTTTATCGAATTGGGGGGCACCCATTCCGCTAAACTGATAAAAGCCGGCAGGCTCTTTCGGTATAAAGAAAAAAAAGTCTAATTCGCCATTACCATTCTTGTCTTCAAATGATGCTAAAGCGTACGGTCCTGAAGGCACATCCATACTAAAATTAACATTGCAATCACTTCCTTTGACAGGATTGTAAATATTTTCTTGGCTGTGATTCATGCCTTTAAAGCCAGACTCTTCATATATGAGCACATGAACAGCATGCTTCGAAGAGCAACCCGTAACTGTTCCACTGACTTTGTGAAGGTGGTCATCGGCGTTTGCGATGTTAAAAAAACTCAATACAAAAAAAGAAAGTAAAATAGCTAATAATATTGATTTTGATTTCATAGTTACTTCATTGATTAAATAGGAAACAGTTTAGGATCAGGAATTAAAATTTTAATGAATTATTTGTGAGTTTTATGTGAATAAATCTTCAAATTCTTAGTGCATACAAACTATACATTTAAGGATCTTCAAAAAAATCAATTAGGCAGTCCAGTCCTCTATAATTAATTTGGACTGCGCAATTTTTCTTCAATATTGGTTTACCCCGATAAGCGACGGATAATCCTGCTTTCTTCATCATTTCTACGTCATTAGCACCATCGCCAATGGCTACAACTTGTTCGGTATTAATATTGTAATGATTGCAGAGCTCTAGGATGTAATTAGCTTTTTCATTTGCGTCCACCACATTCCCGATAACCTTTCCAGTGATTCTCTGATTGCTAAATTCAACTTCATTTGCCTTAAATGTATCCATTTTTAGTTGGTTTTTCAGTTTTTCAGCAAAATAGGTTATTCCGCCAGAGACCAAAGCAGTTTTAATGTCATTTGAATTGAAATAGCCAATTAACTCTTTAACACCAGAGTTTAACTTCATTTGATTGATGAAAACCTCATCAAAGCTTGAAGTGCAGACACCTTTTAAAATTAAAAGGCGTTTTTTGAACGATTCAGAGAAGTCAAGCTGACCTTGCATTGCCTCTTCAGTAATTGAAGAAACCTCTTCCGACAAACCAACTGTCTTAGCAACCTCATCAATCGTCTCGATTGAAATCAGAGTAGAATCCATGTCGCTGACCATCAGTTTGATATTTTTATAGTCAAAATCATAATCAAAAGTGTTTAAGTCTTCCTGACTTGAAGCCCTAATACCATCTATAACAAAGTTCATTTTTGTATGAATTCGATAGTGATTTTTTTTGGATTCAATTTCACCCTTAAGACTCAATGCAAGCTTTTTTGCAGATTTAATGTTAGAGCTATGCATTAGGATTGTTTTCATAGATGTCTCAGAATAGTTGGCTGAAGCTAAGAATGAGTATTTTACAATACAGGGCAATAAATATGATTTATAAAACAATAATCTGTTGCCTAAATTCATAAAAATTCAGTAAGAAACAATTTGATACAAACCCAACGAATACAAATTGTTAAGCGAGGTATAATGTTGGTTCTTCAAAAGCCAAAGGTGGTTGTTTGAAAAAACATTGACGTTTAGATGGGCTAAGTTTTACTTTGTTCAGCTGAACGTTTTTTTTTACCTAAGAAAAATTGTGATTTAAAAAAAATATGACACAAGCATACAATTTTAGTGCTGGACCAGCAATGTTGCCTCGCGAAGTTTTATTAAAAATTCAGGGTGAACTTGTTGAATTTCAAAATTCAAAAGCATCGGTAATGGAAATTTCTCATCGAGGTATTGATTTTATGGAGGTTGCTGAGAAATCTGAAAAGGATTTTAGAGAGCTCTTAAAAATACCTGATAACTATAAAGTCCTTTTCCTTCAGGGAGGCGCATCGGCTCAGTTCTCTATGGTACCTATTAATTTGCTTAGGGGTGACTCTAAAGCAAATTATGCTAATACAGGGCATTGGTCAGTTAAGGCTATTGCTGAAGCAAAGAGATACTGCGACGTTCATATTTGTACCGATAGTTCAGAAAATAATTTCACTGATATTGAAGATTTTCAAAAATGGAATATTGACAATAATGCGTCTTATTTTCATTACACACCTAATGAAACTATAGCTGGATTAGAGTTTGACTTCGTGCCTGACGTTTCAATGCCCATAGCTGCTGATATGTCTTCTACTATTCTCTCGCGTGAGATTGATGTATCTAAATACGGTGTGATTTATGCGGGTGCTCAAAAAAATATTGGCCCATCGGGCCTAACTGTTGTAATCGTAAGAGAAGATTTATTGGGCGATGTTGTTAAGAATCAACCTAAGTTGTTTGATTACTCTACACAAGCCACTAATGATTCTATGTTTAACACCCCTGCAACATTTCCATGGTATGCCGCTGGAAGAGTTTTTGAGTGGTTAAAGGAGCAGGGTGGCCTTAGCGCAATGCAAAAGATAAATCAATCAAAATCTGAAACCCTGTACAGGACAATCGATAGCTCTGATTTTTATTCTAACCCTGTATCGATTAGGTATCGATCTTGGATGAATGTTCCTTTTTTATTGGCAGATGAAAATCTCAATGGCTTGTTTCTTGAGCGTTCAAAAGATGCAGGCTTGCTTGCCCTAAAAGGTCATCGAAGTGTTGGTGGAATGAGGGCGAGTATTTATAACGCTATGCCACAGGAAGGAGTTGATGCTCTTGTCAGATTTATGAATGATTTTGAAAAGGATTTTGGATAATGCTGAATATACAGGTACTAAATAACATTTCACCTCTTGGACTAGAAAAATTTCCAAAAGAGTCTTATGACATTTCGAGAAGTGATGAAAGTCCTGACGCCATTCTTGTTCGAAGTGCAAAAATGCATGATATGGAGGTTAAAGACACTCTTAAAGCTGTTGGTCGAGCAGGAGCAGGAGTCAACAATATACCACTAGATAAAATGAGCGAAAAAGGCGTTGTTGTATTTAACACTCCAGGTGCCAACGCCAATGCCGTCAAGGAGTTAGTTATATCTTCATTGCTTCTAGCTAGCAGAAATATTTGTCAAGCATGGAATTACGTTAATGGACTTCCACTTGATAATCTTAAGGCAACTGTTGAGGATGGAAAAAAACAATACTCTGGCTCAGAATTACCAGGCAAAACACTAGGAATTGTGGGCTTGGGTGCAATTGGTGTTGAAATTGCAAATGCTGCAAGCATGCTGGGTATGGATGTTGTGGGATACGACCCATCCATTACTAAAAAAAATGCATGGAAAATATCTTCTGAGGTAGAAGAAGCCGTTTCTTTGGAGGAGTTATTTTCAAAGAGTGACTTTGTTTCGTTTCATGTTCCCTTAGTTGATGCTACAAAGAATCTATTGAATGCTAAACGCATTAAACTTCTCCCCGAGGGTTGTGTGGTCATTAATATGTCAAGGGATGGCATTGTTGATGAGGACGAATTAATCAAGGCGCTAGACAGTGGAAAGGTAAAGTACTATGTCACTGATTTTCCAATTGATGAGAAAAAAAATCATGACAGGGTAATCGCACTTCCTCATCTTGGAGCGTCAACTTCTGAAGCTGAAGATAATTGTGCAGTAATGATTGCTAAGCAAATTAAGGATTACCTAGAAAACGGCAATATAGTTAATTCTGTTAACTTTCCTGACTCTAAGATGCCAAGGGCTGGTGAGGAGCGTTTAGCAATTACCCACAAAAATATTCCTAATATGGTTCGTCAAATAACCAAGGCTATTGCTGAAGAAGAAGCTAATATTGTTGATATGCTTAATAAATCCAGAGGTGATGTTGCCTATACTTTGATTGATATTGAGCAAAAGGTTTCTGATATTGTCATTGAAAATATAAAGCAGGTTGAAGGTATTTTAAAAGTAAGAGCTATTTAAGCTTATTTGGCGCCCTGGGCAGGATTTGAACCTACGACCCCTCGCTTAGGAGGCGAGTGCTCTATCCAGCTGAGCTACCAGGGCAGGCTGTCTATTATTGCTAGTTATAGTTATTAATTCAAGCTATTAATTGAATAATAATGAAATTATCGTTTTAAAGCTGATTAGTATCTAATTTCACTTAGAAATATTCAAAAAGTATATAATTGATTGAAAGGCATTATTTTTGTTTAATTTAGTTTGATTTTCCTTTTTTGAATCTTCACTAATTAAACACATTTAATCCGAAAGTTAGCTGTAGAATTGTTAGAGAATTAAATTAATGGAGTTTAATATGAAAATTATTATAAAAAGTTCATTGATTGCCTTCCTAATGGCATCTGCTCAAATATCATTTGGTGGAACTTTCATAGACTCTGCCTCTGTTATATCAGTTGATAAAGTTTATAAACAGGTTAGGGTTGATGAACCTTTTCAGGATTGCTACATAAAAGAAACTGTTATAAGTGGCGGCGATGGAAGTGCTACTAATGAAATTATTGGAGGTATTATCGGTGGTGCTATAGGTAATCAGTTTGGCGAAGGTGATGGCAAAGAAGTCATGACTTTAGCAGGAATTCTAATGGGTGCTTCAATTGCTAATGATGCTGAAAAAGCAGCAGCAGAGAATGGAACACAAAAAGTAGTTAGTCAAGAGGTTTGCGAGACAAAGGTTAGACAAAAAATTGAAAAAAGACTGAGTCATTACAAAGTGACAGTTGACTATAACGGAAGAGAGGTTTCATTTTCAACAAAGAGAAGGCCTTATGATGATATTATCAAGATTGAAGTCACTGTAGATGGATTGAATAATTAGTAATTAAATTTAATAAGTCTTAATGCCTTTAAATCTATTGATTATATTAATAGCGGCTGCAATAATAATTGCAGCCGTTTTTTATTATGTTTCCAAAATAATCTCTACTCCACCCTATGGAAAGGCTGAAGATTATCTGAATTATCAAAACAATAAAAATAAAAGGATTATTGCTTGTTTAGGTGATTCACTCACTCACGGTAATATTGGTCAAAGCTGGGTAGATTATCTTCGTAATGAATTCCCAAATGATATATTCCTTAATGAAGGGATTAATGGAAATACAGTATGGCAAGTTCTTCAAAGGGTAGAGCCACTAATTGCATGTAAACCTGATATTATTGTTATTTTAATTGGTTCAAACGATGCATTGGGCTCATTTGATAAAGCCTCAGGTCAAAGATATAAACGTAATTATAATTTGCCAGAAGCTCCAACCTTTGAGAAGTATAAAGATCAACTCTTAGAATTAATTGAAAAATTAAGTGATGTATCGAAGGTTGCTCTGTGTACTATTCCGCCAGTTGGTGAAAATAGAGATTCACCAATAAATAATCATGTTAGACAGTTTAATGAATTTATCAAATTTGCTGCCGAGCAAAAAAATGTACATTTATTGCCAGTCTCTGATTATCTTTGGTCTGACATCTCTTTAAGAACTTATCCATTAAAACAGGATTACAATCCAAAAGGAATTCCAATAATGCGAAGAATTTTTGGCGGAATTTTCCATCATTATGTTTTTAAAAAATCATGGAATGATATAGCGAAAGCCAAGGGCCAATGGATTCTTTTTGATCAAATTCATCTAAATGAAAGAGGTGCAAATATAGTCTTCAATACTGTTAAAAACTTTATCTCGAAGACCTAAGTTTGATTATTCAAAGTATAATTAATTTTTCACAATAAAACTCTAATTCAATGAAAGATATTAAGCTCGAAGACCGTTTAATTTTTGCACTTGATGTTCCAGAAGTTTCTGAGGCTAAGGATATTGTTAGTGAGCTTGATGATAGTGTCAATTTTTATAAAATTGGTATGGAGATGCTAATGACAGGCCAGTATTTTGAGTTGCTTAATTGGCTAATAAAAAAAGATAAAAAAGTTTTTGTAGACTTAAAGTTTTTTGATGTTCCTGAGACAGTTGGAAGGACAATAGCAAGGCTTAGTGATTATGGTGCAACTTTTGCCACCATTCATGGTAATCAAGCTTTAATGGAAAAAGCCTCTGAGAATAAAAATAATTTAAAAATTCTTGCAGTGACCGCCTTGACGAGTTTGGATCGTGGTGATCTAGATGATTTAGGGTTTTCATGTGATGTTCAGGATTTAGTGATTTCAAGAGCAAAGAGAGCTTTTGAGGCTGGTTGTGATGGTATTGTTTCATCGGGTCTTGAGGTTCCATTTATAAGAGAGTATGTTGATAATAAATTAATTGCAGTAACCCCTGGAATTAGACCGGTTGCAAACGATGATGATCAAAAGCGAGTAGTTGATGTGGCTACTGCTTTTCAAAGTGGATCAGATTACATCGTTGTTGGAAGACCAATTAAAAATGCGGAGAATCGATATGAAGCTGCAAGTAATATACAAAAGATTATCAAAAAAACATTTGAAGCAGTATAATTTCGCTTTCATAGTCGCGTAGCTCAGTTGGTTAGAGTACTGCCTTGACATGGCAGGGGTCGGCAGTTCAAATCTGCCCGCGACTACCAAATTTAATTCAGTCCCTTACTAATAGTCTATGGATTTGGCTATAATCTAAATACATCTAATCATTAATATAAATTCATATGAAAAATCTCCTACTTATTTTTTCGCTTTCAATTGTTTTAGCTGGCTGTTCATCGCTTGAGCTTGAGGCAGTTTCTTCATCCGAAGAAGAGACTCAAAGAATTCTTGCGTTGGGTCTCTCTCATGAGGAAAATTTGATTGAGGCTAGTAAACTAGATTCTGCACATATGGTTTCAGTGGTAACTCTCCAGTTAACCAATGCTCGAGATGAAAAGATTCAAGCTGAAATTGATTCAGCTGCATCAGAAGAATTTGCGAATTTTGTGAATGTTATTGGTGATTCCAAGTTTATTGGTTCCAAACTTACCGAATCTAAAAAGACTGGCGTATTGGAAACTGATATTGATTTGCATAATTTTCATTTAGAAGGGGTGAAAGATTTAGAAAATGGAATTTTTGAGCACAAATTAGTGCTTGCAATATCACATAATTCAAAGAAAGCAAGAAATTATAGTTCTGCTAATTTTTGTGATGAGTGGAATCGTTGTGATAATAGTGCTCAAGACATTAATGTTTTGTCTTCTAATGCAACAAATTGTACAACTGCAGGTTGTGATTTTAAAGAAGTTATTGAACTAAATTTGAGCAATGACTTCTTAAGAAATGTTGCAGATACAGGTTTTACAATTCGCTTTAATTCGAAAAGAAAAAGTAATAAGATTAAAGTATCTAAAGCTTATCTGATGGGTTATTTGAAGGTTGCTCAATAATAATTTATTTTTTTAAATTCTTTTTCCACCAAATAGATGATTTTTGGCGTTTTCCAAAGCCTAATTTGACATCAAGCCAGAGTATAAGATGTCTTAACCAAGTGCTAGATAACTTGAGTCCAAGTCTATTTAACCATTTTGAATAGTCTTTATTGTATGGGCACACTCTAATACAGATAGAGCAGTCAGAGTTTTGAGAGGACCAGAAACTAAAACATTTTTCTCCATCTACTGACCATTTTCGAATTCCTTTTATGTTCGATTGGTTGTAAGTAATTTCGAAAGGTTTGTCATAGGATATTGCTTTTACAGGACATTCTTTTGCACAGATATTGCATATATCACAGAATTCTTTGACGCCAAATTGAGACGGTTTGTCATGACTTAAAGGTAAATTTGTATATATTTTTCCAAGCCTTACTCGAGGACCAAATTTTTTAGTAATTAGTAAACCATTTCTTCCATACTCTCCTAGACCTGCTTTTAATGCATAAGGAATTGCTAAAGATGTATCGTTCATACTTCCGATTGCTTCATAACCAAGATTTAGAATATATTGAGTGATTGAGAGAACAGTGAGAGCGTCATGAGAATAACCAAAGCCAGTCGCAGTACCACTGAGAGCTGATGGAACTGTTTTCACCAGTTCATAATCCATTGGCAAGGCTACAATAATAACATTATTTAAATAATCAGGAATTTCAGGTGGATACGACTTTAAACTCATATCGCTAAATTTATAACTATATTCCCACCTACTATCGTAGTTTGTAATTCCTACAAGGCCAGCACCAAAAGCTAGAGCGATTTTCTTAATTTCAGCACTTGCCTCAGCTTCACTGCCTAGATTAATTTTATCTTCTGCAACAGGTGTTTGTAATGTGAAAGCATCAGAAAACCCTTCTCTACGATCTTTATCAACATTAATTTCAGTTAATATGTCGCTTACATGCCAGGCTGCATTTCGAAGAGCGTAATCTTTCTGAGTGAATCCATCGGCCTTCCTCCAAGATTTAAGTGGTTCACGATATGTAGAATAAAATAATTCTGTTTTTTTTGACCTTATTTTTTTGTCCCACCAAGAACGCCTAAACACGTCATTTTTTTGATCAAATCTTTCAAAATTATCTAAAACTTCAAAATTATTAGATTTGTCATTATGATGCTTATGTTTTTTTGTCATAAATTAATTTCTTATAAATTTATCTTTTTAGCTATTTTTGAACAAAAACGTTTAAATCATCTCTAATATTACATTAATGGGCAATATAGTATCAATAGATTAGTTGTTTTGGATTAAGGTTTTGCTTATTCTTCACCTATTCAACACAATAAATACACAGGTTGGGTGTACAATTTCCTTCTTTAAATACATAGAAGGTTTTTTTAGTGATTTTAGAAATTTTTTTTGCAGCTGGTTGTTTTTGGGGTGTAGAAAAAAACTTTGAGAGTATTGATGGCGTTGTAGATGTTGTTTCTGGATACTCTGGAGGGAGTTATGAAAACCCAACTTATGAAGATGTTCTTAAAAATAGAAAGATTCAAAGTGGAGGCTTCCTCTCGGTTCTAAAAAATATCGGACTCTCTGAAGAAGAAAAGTCAAAAAACAACAATACTTTAATAAATCATACTGAAACTGTTAAGGTTCTTTATGATTCTAGTCAGGTCTCTACCGAAGAATTAGTGAAGAACTTTTGGGAGATACATGATCCCACTCAGCTTAATCGTCAAGGTAATGATGTTGGTAATAATTATAGATCTGCAATCTATTGGACCAACGAAGATCAAAAGAATATAGCGATTGAGACCGGTCGAATATATCAAAAATTACTATCTGCCAAAGGATATGGTGAGATTGTTACAGAAATGGCTGCTCTTGAGAAGTTTTGGCCTGCGGAAGATTATCACCAAGATTATTTACTAAGAAACCCAAATGGTTACTGTCCTGACCACTCAACTGGAGTTAAATTTGTTGAACAAACTGTATCAACTGACTATGCTCAATTGATGGAGCCTCTCGGCGGTAAAGAGATCATTGTTATTGGTCCTGAGGTAGATGGTACGTGTTTGTTTTGTATAGAGTTTGAAAGGAAGGTCACATCCAAATATGAAGGCACTATTCCTCTCAGATCTGGTCCTGCATCAGCATTGAAAGGTTTTGATATTCAAACCCCAACTTGGGCTACTCCAACCATAATCTTTATTGATGATGGCAAAGAAGTATGGTCTCATCAAGGTATTATGTCTTCTGAGGAGTTTTATAAGGCTCTTGGTGAGTTTAAGCTAGGAGTGGGGTCTGAGGCCTATGATGTTGCATTTAATGAAGGAACAGATAAAAGATTTTGTGTGCAGTATCAAATCTTCAAGGATACACCTGATGGGGTCTTTGTAGATAAACTTTCAGGTAGACCTCTTTTTGATACCGTTCATCGCTTTGATTCCAAGTCAGGTTGGCTGTCTTTTACTCAGCCGGTTGAAAATGAGGTTTATGAGAAGTTAGACTTAAGTTATGGAATGATACGTACAGAAATTCTATCAGTTAGTTCTGATATTCATCTTGGTCATGTATTTAATGATGGTCCAAATGGACTACCCAGGTATTGTATTAATGCCACCGTTCTTGAGTTTGTTCCACGTGATGGTGTTTGATATGTAAAAAAATGTAAAATAATGACTTAGATTAGCTACTTTCATTATCAATTTTTCTTACACATATGCATGTCACTTTTAAATATATATTCTTAATTACCTTTTCTCTTATTTTATTTACTCCAATTGTTGCGGAAGAGAGTTTATATGAGAGAGGAAAAGAGCTAGTCGAACAAAAAGATTTTGATAAGGCATTAAAAGCATTTGAGCTTTCTGCAAAAGCAGGTAATCTAGATGCATTGACGGCACTTGGTGTTATGTACATTGGTGGAATTGGTGTTGAGCAAGATAATGAAAAAGGTTATCAATATATTAAGAAAGCTGCAGACAAGTCAGACCCTAAAGCGCAGTATACTCTCGGTGCGTTATACTATTTAGGGGCTGGTGTAGAAAAAGACTATAAAAAAGCTTATTATTGGTTAGATTTGTCTTCTGAACAAAACTACATTGACGCTAAATATAATTTGGGTGTGATGTATGAATATGGAGAGGGCGTTGATCAAAGCTATGAAAAAGCCTATGAATATTATTTATTTGCTGCGAGAAAGGATAATTTAGAATCACAAATTAAAGTAGCAGAGATGTACAAAGAAGGCATTGGAACCGATCAAGATCTTGATAAAAGTGCTTACTGGTTAAAAAGAATTGAAGATTCAAAATAATATAGTCACTTAGTTAACCCTAAAAAGTATGCAAGGCAAAAATATCGATAAAAATTACGATGTAATCATTGTTGGTGCTGGGCCAGCAGGCTTGAGCTTTGCCTGTTCTTTAATCGAATTAAATTTAAAGGTAATGATTATTGAAAGGTCAACTCTTTCATCTTTATCTAATCCAAAGCCAGATGGAAGAGAGACCGCTTTAACTCACAATTCATTGAAGATTCTCCAAAAGCTAGGAATATGGAGTCTAATTGATCAAACTAAAGTAAGTCCTTTAAGGGAAGCAAAAGTTTTTGATGGTGATTCAGATTCTTTATTAAACTTTGCTGCTAATAAGTCTTCGATTGATGCCCTTGGATACCTTGTGCCAAATAATTTAATCCGACATGCACTTTACCAAAAAGCATCTTCATCAAGTAACATATCAATAATTAATGACTTATCAGTCGAGTCAGTGGAAACAAACCATTCTAGAGGTAAAGTGACTCTCTCAGATGGGCAATCTTTCAATTCTAAGCTTATTGTCGCTGCTGATAGTCGTTTCTCGGAAATTAGACGCAAAATGGGCATTGAGTCCACCATGAAAGATTTTTCTAAGGTGATGATTATTACTAGAGTTTCTCATGAAAAAAATCACAATCAAATAGCGCTCGAGTGTTTTCATTACGGCTACACGCTTGCACTTCTTCCGCTAAATGGAAATATTTCCTCAGTAGTCCTAACAGTTCCAACAGATGAGGCTGATGAAATGCTAAAAATGGATCAAGAAAAATTTTGCAAGTTTGCAAGTCACGGATTTAATGGAAGTCTTGGAGAAATGAGACAGATAGGTGAAAGATTTTCATACCCTTTGGTTGGTGTTTATGCCCAAAAATTTAAATCGACTCGTTTTGCTCTGATTGGAGATGCTGCGGTAGGAATGCATCCGGTAACAGCGCATGGATTTAATCTAGGCCTAAGAGGTCAAGATATTTTATCCAAGTCTATTAAAAGAACGCTTAAAGCTGGAGGTGATATCGGCTCTGAGAGTGTATTAAGAGAATTTGAGAATAAACAAATCCATCTATCTAGGTTGATGTATTTTGGAACCAATGGTGTTGTTTCTTTGTTTACGAATGATGATGCAAAAGCAAAGCAAATTCGTAAGCTAGTATTGAAGTTTGCAGATCGATTTCCTCCTATAAAATCATTAATTACAAGGCATTTAACTGAATCGAAAAAAAGTAATTTAATTCCTTTTTGATGGAGATATCATGACAGAAAAAGGCGACTTAAGTAACCTAAGAAAAGAGTATCTTCAGAGTGGTATTATTAGAGAGGATTTAAATGATAGCCCTATTGAGCAATTCTCCTTATGGTTTTCACAGGCTATAGAAGCTAATATCATAGAACCCTCTGCCATGAGCCTTGCAACGTCGGATGATTCAATTG
>CAZEAO010000009.1:0-16044 GCA_964510245.1 uncultured Piscirickettsiaceae bacterium
AGTTGCAAGAGACTGGATGTCTCAAAATGAAGATACAGTTGATGGCTGGTTAGGACTATAATCTAACTAGTTAGACCTAGAACCGGCGTTCTTTTAGGCGCCGGTTTTTTTTCAATCAATTAATTTACCATGTCTACAGAAAATCCAGGTAGCTATATAGAAATTCAAAACGTTTCAAAGATCTTTGGGAATACTTCTAAAGAAGCTATCGAAGCTATTACCAGTAAGCGTGTTTCAAAGCAAGAGGCTTTAGAACAATACAATTCAGTGATTGGTGTTTCTGATGTCTCTTTTGACATTAATCCGGGAGAAATTTTCTGTGTAATGGGTCTCTCAGGTAGTGGTAAATCTACTCTTGTTAGGCATATTAATAGGCTATTAGAGCCTACGATGGGAAAAATATTAATTGATGGCCAAGACGTAATGTCATTAGAAAAGCAAGACCTTCAAGAATTTAGAAATAAAAAAATAGGCATGGTTTTTCAAAATTTTGCACTTATGCCGCATCGCTCTGTTATTGATAATATTGCAATGCCCCTTGAAATCAGAGGTATCAACAAAAACAAAAGGTACGGCAAGGCTAATGAAATATTGAACATCGTTGAGCTACACGGCTGGGGAAATAAGTATGCTCATGAGCTATCTGGAGGCATGCAGCAGCGCGTTGGTCTAGCAAGGGCTCTTGCAGCTGACCCAGAAATACTTTTAATGGATGAGCCATTCAGTGCCCTTGACCCATTGATTAGAAGACAGCTCCAAAAAGAATTTATTAAGTTGTCAAAACAATTAAAGAAAACAACTGTATTCATTACTCATGATCTTGATGAAGCAGTTAAGGTAGGGCATCGCATTGCGATTATGAGAGATGGAATGGTAATTCAAGTGGGCACTCCAGAAGAAATTGTTATGAATCCAGAGGATGATTATGTTGCTGATTTTGTTAAAGGAATCTCAAGGCTTGAAGTTGTAAAAGCTAAATCAATTATGAGACCAATAGATGAATTCATTCAAAAAAATGGAGCCATCCCAAAAAACGCAATAAAAATGAATGAGAATGATGATTTAAGTAGCCTAATTGAGCATTCTGTTTCTAGTGACATCCCAATAGTTATTTGCAATAAAAAGGGAAGTGCAATGGGCCTGGTTTCTCAAAAAGACCTACTCATATCGATTGTTGAAAGTCAAGATGAGTAAAGATAAATACCTCAATGCTGATCAAATTAAAGACTTTGTAAAAACAAGTCATGATTACTATATCCATGAATTTGAAAAAATAAACAATAATGCTAAGTTTGTCTTATCTTTTAATCTTTTTGCTTTCTTATTTGGTTCTATTTGGTTTGGTATTAGAAATATATGGAATTGGTCTTTAGCGTTCTTAATCATTGAAGCATTTGCTATTGTACAAATCGTGAGAGGTTTTTTTGGAAACATTAGTGCCGAAGCATATATAAAAATCGACAAGATTCAGTCAACGATAGATTTTCGTGAAAAGCAGCTTCAAGCTGCAATAGAGAAAAATTCCGACAAAGTTGAAATGTTTAAGAGAACGATAAAATCTCTTGAGGATGCAATTGAGGGTTATTTACAAGAGGCTCAGGCTATTGAAGCGTCTGGTGTTTGGATAGCAATTAGTGGAATTTTTTTATTTCTTTTAATCAGGTTTGCTCAGGGTATTTTAGCCAATTCAATTTTAGAGAAGCGATTCTCTGAATGGCTTTCAAATAAACTAATTAGTCCTGGAATGCAATTTAAAAATTATTTATTAAGTATCTCTTTCGCTCTAATTATTATTGTCTTTTCAGCGATTCATTACAGCTTTCCAACGCTTATTCAAATGTTTGCGGATTTCCCTACGCATCCTGATATTAGGCTTGCCTCAATTGATGGGGTTGAAAGAACCTTTGATTATGCTGTTATTAAGGGTGATGTTCTATTTAGTGCTATTACCGTTGGAATTCGTTCAGTTCTTGATTCACTAGAGATGTTATTCGTTACAACACCATGGATTGTTGTGATTAGTGCCATCGTTTTAATGACAGGTCTCTCAGCAGGCCCTAGAGCTGCATTATATTCTCTCTCATTTTTAGCTTATATGGGCTTTTTAGGTTTTTGGATAAAGGCAATGACTACTCTTGCTCTTTTGGGAACAGCTGCAATTCTAAGTATATCAATAGGAATCCCTCTAGGAATCTATTGTTCAACTAGACCCAGGTTTTATGCCTTTATTAGGCCAATTATGGACTTTATGCAGACTATGCCAGCGTTTGTATTTATGATCCCTGTAATTGCATTTTTTGGGACTGGAAAAGTATCCGCAGTCATTATTACGATGATTTTTGGTGGTACTCCAGTTGTAAGATTAACAGTACTTGGTTTAAAAGGTGTTCCAGAGTCAATCAGAGAGGCCGCAATTGCCTATGGAGCATCTAAATGGTATCTACTTACCAAGGTCGATTTGCCCTTAGCAATGCCAACTATTCTTGCTGGAGTCAATCAGACAGTTATGCTCAGTCTAGCTATGGTTGTTGTTGCCTCATTAATCGGAGCCAAAGGCTTAGGCCAAGATGTCTTAGAAGCCCTTCAGTATGCAAATGTTGGACAAGGAATCCTCGCGGGAATAGCAATCCTATTTTGTGCTTTAATCCTTGACAGAGTTATACAAGGTAAGAAAAAGGACTAAGCTAAATAACTATTCAAAAACCCATTCAAATGCAGGAATAGCCGCAGAACCACCAGTATGAAGAAACAAAACTTTATCTGAAGATTTAAAGTAATTTTTTTTCACTAGATTAATAAGACCGTCAAAGGCTTTTCCAGAATAAACAGGATCCAAGAGTATTCCTTCCATAGTTGCCATCGCTCTTAGAGCTTCCTTCATTCCATCTGTTGGAATGGCATATCCCGCACCGACATAGTGATCATTTACAATCACATCCTCTCTCAAAGGAGGTTTATGTTCAGTATATTCACAAGAATTTAGAGCTAACTGATAAACTTTTTCTTCTTGGTTTGATTGATTATCTTTAATGCTTATACCAATAATTTCAATATCACTCTGAAAAATCGTTTTTCCTGCAACCAAGCCAGCGTGCGTTCCACCACTACCAGTTGCCAAGATAATGTGAGTAAATGGATCTTTATTTTGATTATCAACAATTTCACGCATACATTCAATATATCCAAGCTCTCCAAGATGATTACTACCACCCATAGGAATAAAATATGGATTTTCTCCATTTTTCCTTTTACTCTCAATGATTTCTTTTGCATAATCCTCTACATCTCTATCATTAGGACATAAGACCATCTCTGCACCAAAAATTCTATTTAAAAATACATTTCCTGAGTTCATGTAAATTTCTGGTGCGTCTTTAAGTCTCTGCTCAAGAACAATAAGGCACTTCAGTCCAAGTTTTGCACAGGCAGCAGCTGTTTGCCTAGCATGATTAGATTGTATAGCGCCTACAGTAACAATAAGGTTAACATTATTTTTTATTGCATCTGGAAGGATGTACTCAAGTTTTCTTGTTTTATTACCGCCAGTTGCCAAACCAGTACAATCATCTCTTTTAATATAAATTTGAGGTCCATCCAAATACTCAGAAATATTCTTTAAATGCTCAATGGGAGTAGGAAAGTGACCTAGATCAACTCTTTTAAATTTTTTCATCATCAGAAGTATCTTTCAATCAATAATAAGAATAAATAATTTTTAAAATGATTTTATAGTTAAACTTTTAAATTAAATGCAAATTATAAAAAAAAGTGCTGTTTTCTCGCCCTGTAGAAAATATAGATATTCTCTTACTAGAGTTTGGAATTTAAGTCAAAAACCAGCCTTATTTATTGGACTTAATCCATCAACTGCTGATGAGGAAAATGATGATCCTACAATTAGAAGATGCATACATTATTCTAATGAGTGGGGATTTGGAGGGCTGATAATGGTTAATTTGTTTGCATACAGAACTACGCTTCCTTCTGATCTTAAAAAATCAAAATATCCAGTTGGCAAGAAAAACGATCGATTTATCATAGATTCTCAACTTGAAGCTGGAATAGTGATAACTGCCTGGGGAAATGATGGCAATCTCTTTAATAGAGATCAAGAAGTACTGCAATTAATTTCAAATCCTATGTGTCTTAAAATTAATAAGTCTGGCCTACCTGGACACCCACTTTATCTAAGAAACGAAGAGCTACCCAAAAAATATATTTATTAAAGATTACATTTCAAACAAATTGAGTTAGACACATTAATTAATCAATAATGCATATAATTTATTCAACCTTAACAAAAGCTAAAATCATCTTAGAATTAACGGCAATCTATAATTTATGAAATACATTGTTATTGATCCAGTTATAGCCGACCTAGGATTTGTAAAAATTTATTGGTATGGTGTAATGTACCTGCTAGCTTTTTTGTCTGCATACCTACTTGCTAAATACCGCTGCAAATCTTATGAATTGTGGAATACGAAGCATGTTGATGATCTTATTTTTTATGGTGCTCTAGGTGCAGTTATTGGTGGAAGACTGGGTTATTTATTCTTTTATAACTGGTCAATTTTCATTGCAAACCCTTTGACTTTTTTCAATTTTCAAAACGGTGGCATGTCTTTTCATGGGGGCTTTCTTGGTGTTCTGATTGCAATGATTGTCTTCAATAAAAAACATAAGTTTTCTTTTTTTCAAACTACTGATTTTATAGCTCCTTTGGTTCCACTTGGGCTTGGATTTGGTAGGATAGGTAATTATATTAATGGTGAACTTTGGGGAAGAGTTACAAAAAGCTCATGGGGCATCCTAGCGCCTAATCAAATTGGACTCTGGGAAAAGCGATTTCCTACTCAGCTTTATGAGGCTTTTTTAGAAGGAATCGTTTTATTTTTAATACTATGGTTTTTTAGCAAAAAGAAACCACCAATAATGTCTATTTCAGCGTTATTCCTAATCTTCTATGGCTTTTTTAGATTTATAATTGAATTTATTAGGACTCCAGACTCTCATATTGGTTATCTGGCATTTGATTGGCTTACAATGGGCCAATTACTGAGTTTTCCAATGATTCTAATTGGATTGTATTTATTATTTAAATCATATCGTTTAAAGGAAAAAACATGAAGCAATATTTAGATTTTTTAAAACTTGTTAGAGATACTGGTGTTGAAAAAACTGATAGAACTGGGACTGGAACTAGAAGTATTTTTGGCCATCAAATCCGCTTTAAACTCAGCGATGGATTCCCAATAGTAACCACTAAAAGGGTTCATGTCCCCTCAATTGTTCATGAACTTCTTTGGTTCTTGAAGGGTGATACCAATATTCAATATCTAAGAGAAAACAAGGTCAACATTTGGAATGAATGGGCTGATGAAAATGGAGACTTAGGTCCTGTTTATGGTGCTCAATGGAGAAAATGGAAAAACTCTGACGGTGTTGAAATAGACCAAATTAAACAAGCAATTAATCTTATTAAAAACACTCCTGACTCTAGAAGAATCATTGTCTCTAGCTGGAATGTTGGTGAACTAGGAAGTATGGCTCTTCAGCCTTGTCATGCTCTTTTTCAATTTTATGTTGCTGAAGGAAAATTATCTTGTCAGCTATATCAGAGAAGTGCTGATATATTTTTAGGCGTCCCTTTTAATATAGCATCCTATACACTTCTAACACACATGATTGCACAACAATGTAACTTAGAGGTTGGCGATTTTGTTTGGAGTGGGGGAGACTGCCATATTTACACAAATCACTTCAATCAAGTAGACACTCAACTTGAGAGAACACCAAAAAAACTTCCGACTCTGTTAATCAAGAGAAACCCTGACAGCATTTTTGATTATTATTATGAAGATTTTGAGCTTATCAATTATCAACATGATGACCCAATAAAGGCACCAGTTGCAGTTTGATTGATGGAAAAACTACAAAAAAATCTCTCATATCAATTTAGCGATATTAGTCTTTTACATCAGGCACTCACTCATAGAAGCGTCAGTAAGCAAAACAATGAGCGACTAGAGTTCCTTGGTGACAGTGTTTTAGGTTGTATTATCTCTGAAGAGCTATATAACCGTCATCCGAATATTGATGAAGGGCAATTGTCAAGACTTCGATCTCATTTAGTCAGAGGTAACACACTGGCAAATTTGGCTAAAAAGCTTGATATTTCTGAAAATCTAACTCTAGGTCAAGGAGAGTTAAAAAGTGGCGGTTTTAAACGTGAGTCAATTCTAGCAGACGCATTTGAAGCTATATTGGGAGCTATCTTTCTAGATTCTGATTATTTGACGGTTAGAAAGATTACTTTGATACTTTTTAGTGATCTTTTAAATGAAACTAATTCTGAAGCTTCGCTTAAGGACTTTAAGACACAGCTTCAGGAATTACTCCAAAAGAAAGGATACCCTCTACCAAAATATGAATTATTGCAAACTAAAGGGAAAGACCATAACGCTGTTTTTTATGTAAGGTGCCTGGTGGAAGAGTTAAATATCAAATCAGAAAAAAACGCTAAAAGTATTAAGAAGGCTGAACAGGCTTGTGCACAGTCAATTTTAGAAGAGATTACAACTCAATGAGCTTCCAATCAGGCTCTATCGCAGTTGTAGGTCGTCCAAATGTTGGAAAATCAACCCTTGTCAATGAATTGATTGGCCAGAAATTATCCATAACTTCACATCGTCCTCAAACAACTAGGCACCGAATTAATGCTATAGACACGCAAAAAAAATATCAAATGGTCTTTGTTGATACTCCTGGGATACATATCGGAAACAATAAAGCCATTAACTCATATATGAATAGGTCAGCAAGCTCAAGCTTTAGTGATGTGGATATAGTTATTTGGATTGTGGAAGTATTTAAATGGACAAAAGAAGATGCTAGAGTACTAGAGCATCTCAATAAAGTTGATATTCCCGTTCTATTGTGTATCAACAAGATTGACAAAGCTAGCTCAGTCGACAAAGTACTTCCTTTTCTTGAGTCAATGTCTGAAAAATTTCAAGCAACTGAAGTTTTTCCGCTGTCTGCTTTTGATCGCTCAGATACAAAAAAATTAAGAGAATTAATACTTAAGTATTTGCCTGAGCAAGATGCGATTTATAATAAAGATTACATAACAGATCGCTCTCAAAAATTTGTTATCTCTGAATTCATTCGTGAAAAACTCATGAGAAATCTTTCAAACGAACTTCCATATGATATTACTGTTGAAATTGAAAGATTTGAACTCGACGGCAAAATGTATAGAATTGCTGGACGCATCTTTGTTGACAAGGCATCACAAAAAAGTATTGTAATTGGCCATAATGGAGAGATGCTAAAGAAGATTGGACAAGAGTCAAGACAAGCGATAGAAGGCTTCTTACAGGCAAAAGTATTTCTAGAATTATGGGTTAAAGTTAAACAAGGTTGGTCTGACGACAAGAGAGCTTTAGCATCTTTAGGCTATGACTAGGGTTGAAAACTCACCTGCCTTTTTAATTCACCGTAGGATGTATCAAGGTAACTCACTTTTGTTGGATTTTTTTACGCAAGACTATGGAAAACTCAGGTTAATAGCAAGAGGTGTTAGAAATGGTAAAACAAGACTTCAAATGTTTCAATGCTTGAGTATCTCGTTTAAAGGAAAAACTGACTTAAAAAGTCTCTCTCATTGGGAAATAACTGATCAGCCAAGGCGACTAATGGGAAATGACTTAATTTTAGCAATCTATATAAATGAGTTAATTTTAAGACTGCTTCCAGAATGGGAAGAGCACGCGAAAATATTTGAATCCTACTGGATATTTCTATCCAGCATGAACATGTTAAGTTCAACTGAAAAAGAATACGCACTTCGAAAATTTGAAAACCAATTGCTTGAGGATTTAGGCTATGGCGTCAACTTTAACTTCGATATTGATGGTTCAGCTATTGATATAAATTTAAATTATGAGTTTATAGAGAATCAAGGATTTGCATTTAATAGTGAAGGACCACTGAATGGAAAAACCCTTCTTAATCTTTCAAATTCCGAAGAAATGATTACTAATGAGAGGGAATTGAGTTTATTAAAAAAAATGAATCGAAAAAGATTAAAATCACTGCTTGGAGACAAGCCTCTCAAAAGTAAAGAGTTGTTTTTTGTAAATTAGGTATATCTATGAGTATTTTTTTAGGTGTTAATATTGATCATATAGCCACATTGCGTCAAGCAAGAGGCACGAAGTATCCTAGTTTAGTTGAGGCATCAAGTATATGTGAAAATTCTGGTGCAGATAGTATTACTCTTCATTTACGTGAAGATAGAAGGCATATTCAAGATCAAGATGTTGATGAATTAAAGCAATGCCTTACAACAAAAATGAATCTAGAGATGGCGGCTACTGATGAAATGCTTAAAATTGCGACTAACATCTCACCTGAAGACTGTTGCCTTGTTCCAGAAAAGCGGCAAGAGCTTACTACTGAAGGTGGTCTAGATGTAACATCTCAAATTCATCGAATGAAAGAAGTTTGTGCTGAGCTTAGCACAAACAACATTAAAACTTCTTTGTTTATAGATGCAGACAAGCGTCAAATTGATGCTGCTATTGAATGTGGCGCACCTATTATTGAAATCCATACGGGGCATTATGCAAATGCTTCAAATAGTGCTGAGATGAAATTAGAGCTAGAAAAAATTTCAAACGCAAGTCTCTACGCACATAGTCTTGGATTACAGGTTAATGCTGGACATGGCCTAACACTTGAAAATACAGCTGATATTGCAAAAATTAGCCCTATAGTTGAGCTTAATATTGGTCACTCAATTATTGCGAGAGCATTGTTTGTAGGGCTTGCTAATGCCACATCTGAAATGAAACAATTAATAGAAGAGGCTAGAGGTTTATGATTTACGGTATTGGAACAGATATTGTAAGCATCGAAAGAGTACAAAAAATTCTTCAAAAAAATAGAGAGGGTTTTATCAATCGTATTTTAACAGAGCATGAGAGGGCATTGTTTTCAAACAAAGCTGAAAGTGCTGCCTTTTGTGCCAAACGATTTGCCGCTAAAGAGGCCTTTTCCAAAGCACTAGGCACCGGTATAGGAAGGGTGGTTAGCTTTCAGGATTTAACAATAAGAAGTAATGAAAATGGTAAGCCATACTTTATGCCCAGTGAAAAATTGCGACAATATCTTGTAGAAAAGGGAATTAAGCAAGGACATTTAAGTATATCTGATGAAAGTCAAAATGCCGTTGCCTTTGTTGTCTTGGAAGCTGAAACGAATTAAATTCTCAAAGTTTAGAAAGGAATATCGTCCTCAAACTCATCTGGAGCTACAGGAGCGATTGCAGGTGCAGGCTCGGAAGCCTGAGACTGAGGTTGAGATTGCTGAGAAGAAGCACTAGAAGTCATATCATCTCGACGATCCAGCATTTGCAAAGTACCGCTATATCCACTAATTACTACTTCAGTTGTATAGCGATCTTGACCATTTTGATCTTGCCATTTGCGTGTTTGAAGCTTACCTTCAACATAAACTTTAGAGCCTTTATCCAAATATTGAGCAGCGATTTCTGCTACCTTGCCATACAAACTCACTCTATGCCATTCAGTCCTTTCTTGTTTTTGACCGGTGCTTTTGTCTGTCCAAGATTCACTCGTGGCTACTGATAAATTACTAATTGCATTTCCATTTGAAGCATATTTGATTTCTGGTTTAGCACCTAAATTTCCTACCAAAATAACCTTATTTATCCCTGCCATTATGTTAATTACTCCTGTAAAGTTTTAGTTTTAAGTGGTAAAAAAAGTATCAAAAACCACCAAATTATTGCAACAAATATGGTGAATAAGAATACACTATTTAAATCGTAAATGTCATAAATCAATCCGCCAATTGAACCTCCAACAAATGTCCCAAAAAATTGAGAAGTAGAAAAAATTCCCATAGCAAGACCTCTTTTTGACTCGCTAGCTTTTTTTGATAATAAAGATGGTAATAAAGCTTCAATTGTATTAAATGCTATAAAAAAAACAGTCAAACTAGCAATAAATAATCTAAAGTCTAATTTTGATTCAGCGAAAATGAATTGACTAGATACTAACAATAAAATACTTAACAGCAAGATGTATTTTGTTTTTTTGAATTTTTCCGAAATAACTATTAGAGGGATCATTCCTAAAAAAGACAGAAGAACTGCTGGAAGATAAAGACGCCAACTATCAATTATATTTACAATTTGGTTTTCAACAATCAATAGTGGCATGACGATAAAACCTGCTGCAAGAATTAAATGAAGACAAAAAATACTAAAATCTAAAGCAATTAACTCTTTTGTCAATACTTGCTTAATTTCACCAAATGAAAGCCTGTAATAAGCAATAGGCTTTGTGTGTTTTAATGAAAATACAATTAACATAGCTATTAATGAAAGAAGTGCGATAACCCAAAAAAGCCCTGAAAGGCCTAGTTTTGCCGTAATTATTGGTCCAATCAAAAGTGAAAGCATAAATGCCACTCCAATTTGAAAACCAACAAATGCATTTGCCTTTGCTCTACTTTCCTCACTAACTAAGTCAGCTAGAAATGCCATAAGAACAGCTGATAAAGCTGCACCTCCTTGTAGAGCTCTGCCTACAACCACTAAAAGGATATTTGATGTACTTGCAGCTAAAACACTGCCTAAAAAAAAGATTAATAGCCCAATAATTAGAATTGGTTTTCTGCCATACCTATCTGAAAGATAGCCAAAAGGTATTTGAAGTAGGGCTTGAGTCAAGCCATAAATACCTAATGCTAGACCAATCAAAAAAGGTGTTGAATTATCATAATTACCAGCATAAACGCTCATAACAGGAAACAGCATGAATAGTCCTAACATTCGAACTGACATAATTAAAGATATCTTTAAAGCAAAGATTCTTTCAACGGAGCTCATAAGTTTATTTATAGTTATCTAGTTAACAGAATATTTGGGCGTATAGTTTGGATAACTTGAAGACAAAACCTTTCTTGCATCAATAGCAAGCTGATCAGCATTAATTACTTCATAGTTGTACGCCATGAGATGAAGAGCATCTGGTATAGAGGCACTATTTGGATAGTTTTCAATGATATATTTACACCTATTTATAGCTGCAATATTAGAGTTAAAATCTGTATAGTAGATAGCAACATATAGCTCATGTCTTGCAAGAGTGTTTCTCAGAATAATTAGCTTATCTTTAGCATCTACAGAATATTTTGAATTCGGAAAAGTTTCTACTAATTCTACAAAGTACTTATAGGCGTCTCTGACACTTTCAACATCCCTTTGTGCACTATCAGTAACAAATCTATCAAGTATTGAGCTTGACTTATTTTCTGCCGCCACACCTTTAAGATAATAAGCGTAAGGTGTTGCGGGAATATTTGGGTATTTATTAATGAATTCATTAAGCTCAGTTATCGCTCTATTGTATTTTTTTTGCTTAAGTAGATTAAATGCAATATCTAGTCTAGATTGAATTGCATATTTTGAACTCGGATATGATGACAATATTTTCTCATATTCGTCAATTGCTTGTTCTATTAAGCCCGCTTTAACATTATCTTCTGCCTTCTCATATAATTCTTTAGGTGTAAGGCCTTCAGCAACAATATTTTTGCTGTCTTTATCGCCTCCTAAGAAAGAACAACCAGTGAGAAAAAATATTAAAGTAAAAACAAATATTAATCGAATATTCATATTATTTTTATTACAGTATCTAAGAAACGATGAATTATACTAGCGTAACTTTTATCTGGAAAGCTATATACAAAGAACTTAAAGCATTAACCTACATGATTATATAATTATAGGCAACTATTCAAAAATAAAAAACAAACAATTAATGGCTACTAATTTGTTTCAAATTAAATCTGAGATTTCCCATCTCTACACCGTTTTGGAAGAATACCTTTCAGAAGAAGAGATTGAATCGGTTAAAAAAGCTAATCGCATTGCTGAAAAAGCACATTCTGGACAGTTTAGAAAGTCAGGTGAAGCTTATATCAGTCATCCATTATCTGTTGCTCTCATTCTCGCTGAGCTGAAATTAGATTACTTTTGTATTGTGTCAGCTATTCTTCATGACTGTATTGAAGATACTTCAGTAACTAAAGACGATGTTAAAAATGAATTTGGAGAACAAGTTGCACATATAGTTGAAGGGGTTTCAAAATTAACAAATCTTGAATTTACATCAATCACGCTAAAGCAAGCTCAAAATTTTCAAAAACTTATTTTAGCTATGTCAAAAGATATGAGGGTAATGATTATTAAGCTTGCTGATCGACTTCACAATATGAGAACTATTGATTCCATGAGTGATGAAAAAAAAATTCAAAAGGCAAAAGAAACTTCAGAGCTTCATGCACCTATTGCTAGAAGGTTAGGACTTCATAGTATTGGGGTTGAACTCGACGATCTTTGCTTTCAAATTCTTCACCCTAGAAAACATTTAATCATCCAAAGAAAAATAAAAAAGCAGTATGGTAATCAAAAGAAAACAATTGCCCTTATTAAATCTGAAATAGAGAATAGATTAAAGTTTGAGCAATTAAATGCAACTGTAGAGGGTCGACAAAAACAACCATCTAGCATTTACAATAAAATGAAAATCAAATCTCGAAAGTTTTCAGAAGTTCTCGATATGCATGCTTTTCGAGTTGTTGTTGAAAATACCAATGCTTGTTATCAAGCTTTGGGACATATTCACAGCTTATATAAACCAATACCTCTTAAATTTAAAGATTATATTTCTGCTCCTAAACCAAATGGTTATCAATCTCTTCATACCGTCCTAATTGGCCCTAGAAACATGTTTATTGAAGTGCAAATTCGCTCTCAAGAGATGGATTTTATTTCTGAGTATGGAATTGCGGCACACTGGCATTATAAAAATACGGATGAGCCATCAAAAAAATTAGCTAGAAATTGGATAGGATCATTGTTGGATATCCAGCAAAATACTGACTCATCTGTTGATTTTTTAGAGAACACAAAATCTGATTTATTTTCGGATGAAGTCTTTGTATTTACACCAGCAGGGAAAATTATACAACTTCCATTAAGGGCTACTGTCCTTGATTTTGCTTATGCTGTTCATACAAATATTGGGAAAAAAGCTCAAAAAGCAACTATTAACGGAAATGAGGCTGAACTTTCAACTCTTTTAAAATCAGGTCAAACGGTAGAAATTATCACCGGGAGGTTTGTAAAACCTAAGCCTAGTTGGCTTGATTTTGTTGTGACTTCGAAGGCTAAAACTGCTATCAAGGCCCACCTCAAAGATAACTCTAAAGTTGAACTTGCTAAATTAGGAAAACTTTTAATATCTGACGCACTTAAATTTCAAAAAATTAAAATTAATGATGTTCCGTTAGATAAGTGGAATAGATGTTTTAAAGAGCTTAATTGTACTGACTTTCAAGATTTGTACGTTAGAGTAGGCTTGTCAGAGATTTTTGTAGCCGTTGTTGTAAATAAATTGTTGCAAGATATTAATAATAAAACTGTAAATACTTTATCAATTGAACAAACAAATGGCATGGCAATAAATTTTGCTCATTGTTGCTATCCCATTCCTGGTGATGAAGTTACAGGAGTTTTGACTTCCATGAAAGGGTTGGTATTGCATCGTTCTAATTGTTCGAATCTTGAGCACATTAAAGAAAAAAATTCACAGTGGATGGAAGTTGACTGGAAATCAGATGATAGTGAGCAATTCGAAGTTGGAATCAGCTGTATTGTAGAGAATCGAAGCGGAAGGTTAGCTGCAGTCGCCAACACTCTTGCAAATTTAGGAGTGAATATTGAAAACATTGAACAACAACGAAGGCCTGATTCGACAAGGTTATTTAACATAGTTGTTGTAGTTAAAAATATTATTGAATTAAACAACATTCTTGATAAACTAAATAAACTCCCTCATCTTATTTCTGCTGGAAGACTTTAATTTAAAAATTGTTCAAATTAAATCGCTTATTTGATTAAAATTACTTCATTAATATTACTGCCCTTGTGCGATAATGATTTGTTGGACCGATTCTTTAGAAATAGCCATCTCTTTAGCTGATAAATTTCCTGAAATAGATCCTAAAACGATTAATTTTGTTGATTTAAGAGATATGGTTATGAATTTGGATGATTTTGAAGAAGGTCAAAGCAAATGTGGAGAAAGAGTTCTTGAAGCAATCCAAATGTACTGGATAGAGGAGGCAGAATGAAGTTTATTAAATATTTAATATTTCTAACTCTTTTTATCTCAGTATCTGCAAACGCACTCCTTGAAATCAATATAGTTCAAAAGAAGGAGTCTGCTTTTCCTATAGTTATAGCACCATTTGAGTTTGTTGGAAGTTCGAATAACGTTGATATTGCAAAAATCATAAGAAACAACCTAAACCGTTCTGGTCAATTCAACGCCATGAGCACTGAGGCTTTGGTTACTAATCAAATTGATTTTAATTTTTGGCAAGAACACAAAAAAGATGCTGTTGTCTTTGGAAAAATTGAACAGGTTAGTAGCAAAGTCTACAATGTTTATATTTATATTTACGATGTATTGACTGAAAAAAGCCTATACCAAAAGAAAATTAGGGTTCACAACAGTGGCTTCAGAAGAATTGCTCACTTTTTGAGTGACAAGATTTATTATGTTTTGCTTGGTCAAAAGGGAGCATTTGACACAAGACTTTCATATGTAACAGTCACTGAAAATAGTAATGGTGGAAAAACCTATAAACTACAAATTTCAGACTCAGATGGATTTAATCCTCAGACGGTTAGAAGATCTTCATATCCAATTCTTTCTCCTGCATGGTCTAAAGATCAGCAAAAATTAGCCTACGTTTCATTTAGAAACAATAGATCAGAAGTGTTTGTTATGACTCCGTTTATGAAGACAATACCCATTAAATTGCCAAAATTTGATGGAATCGCCTCCTCACCAGCATGGCATCCAAGTGGTGAAAGCCTTGTGCTGACAATTTCTAAAAATGGTAACAAGGATATTTATTTATATACATTTGAATCAAAGAAACTAGAAAGATTAACTAAAAATATATCAATTGATACTGAGGCTAGTTTTTCGCCAGACGGAACCAAAATTGCTTTCACATCTAATAGAACAGGTCAGGTTCAAGTTTATATCAAAGATTTAAAGTCTGGAAAAATCACAAGGGCAACCTTTAAGGGTCGTTATAATGCCAAACCAGTTTTTTCACCAGACGGGAAAGATCTTGCCTTAATCCATCGTGTTGGTAAAGATTATCGATTAGCCATACTAGATATAGCATCTAGAGACTTAACAGTATTAACTCAAAATAAATCAGATGAGTCGCCCTATTTTTCACCAAATGGTGGTATGATTATTTTTGCAACTAATAGAGATAACAAAGGAATTTTGTCTATAATTTCTCTGCATAACAATCAAATTGTTGATTTGATGCAAAAAGAAGGTGAAGTAAGGGAGCCTAGCTGGTCAAATTATTCAAATTAAGGAAATCAAAAATGCCAAAAAAAATACTATTATTGTCAAGTGTAATTTTTCTAAGTTCATGTGCAACAACTAATATTTCTGAGCTTGGAGATAAATTTCTAGATTTAATAAATCCTTCAGATGCTGCAACAGAAGAAGCCATTCTTGGAGGTGAAGAAACTCTAGTTGCAATTGACGAAACTGGAGGATTCACAATCGACGAATTGGAAGCACTATCCAATGACGAATTAATAGCAATAGCAAATGAGAAAGGGCTTGAAGATTTAATACTTCTTGATGAAGATGGCAATCTTTTGAATAGAGATCAAATAATCAATGCTATAGTTGAAAGTGCGACGCTTCTTGATAGTAAAACTGAAGAGCTTGAAGCGATGTCAGATGATGAACTTATAGAAGTTGCTGTTGCTAAAGGACTTAGTGAAGAAGTTGTCTTAGATGCTGATAACAATCTGTCAAACAGAGAAGAACTTATTGAGACTTTAGTTGAAAGTGCGACGCTTCTTGATAGTAAAACTGAAGAGCTTGAAGCGATGTC
>CAZEAO010000009.1:16144-19080 GCA_964510245.1 uncultured Piscirickettsiaceae bacterium
CTGATAACAATCTGTCAAACAGAGAAGAACTTATTGAGACTTTAGTTGAAAGTGCTGCTACTACTCAGATGGCAATCAGCGACTTTGAAAATCAAAGTTATTTGTTCACATTGTATTTTGCCTATGATGACACTGAAATTGATGAGGTTGCAACAAGAATTATTATTCAACATGCTAATTTCATGCAAAGCAATCCTTCTGTAAATCTTCGCCTTGAAGGTCATGCAGATGAAAGAGGAACTCGTGAATACAACTTAGCACTTGGTGAAAATCGAGCTCTAAGTGTAAAAGAAGTACTTGGTCTTTATAATCTTGATGACAGAATCATTGTTGTAAGCTTCGGTGAAGAGCAGCCTGTTCTCACTGACAGCAATGAAAAAGCTTGGGAGAAAAACAGAAGAGTAGAGTTTATCTATTATTAAAATAGTTGCCTTCAAGAGAATTTTTTAACTAATATATTATCTCGTCTGATGGAAAAGAGATTATCTAGATTTATACTTTTTGCTCTAATATTATCAAATTTGAGTGTGTATGCCAATGAGGGTTTAAACCTTGATTTGGCAATCTTGAAAATCAACAAAGAGGTAAAAACACTCAATAACGAAATTCTGTCATTAAAAGAAGAGATTGAGACGCTCAGAGAAACTCAAAGGCTCAATTCAGAAAAAATTACTGAGTTGATTCAAATGATTCAGTTGAATCAAGCTAATAATGCTAAAACAGTAGTTTCTAAAGCAGCTACTCCAAACAAGAAGCCAGAAAAGCTATTCAATGAAGGCAAAAATGCCTTTGTTCTTGGCAATCATGAACAATCAATCCAACTTTTTTTAGACCACCTTGAAACTTCACCAAGCCCTTCAAGCGTTATTGACACAAAACTTTGGCTTGGTCGTGCCTACTTCTATAGTCAATTATTTTTGGAGTCCAAAGAAGCCTACCTAGAATACCAAGTAATAGGGCAAAATCACCCAAAATTTGTGGACTCTTTATATGAACTATCAATGGTTTATGTAGAACTTAAAGAAATTGATGACGCAAAACTTTTACTGTCTAGAATGATTGAAGAGTACTCTAATCACTCATTATCAAGTAAAGCATCTGCATTACTTCAAAGTCTCTAAATAAGTGGTAATTCATGAAATACAAAAAGTAGATTTAGCTTCTTTTTGTTACTTAAATAAGGAACGGTATCCGTTCTTATTAGAGAGTGTTAATCACAATAAGAATAATAGATATTCAATATTATTCGCGATGCCGCAAGAAAGCATTGTACTGCATGATTTTACGGACTTTGATTTTTTAAAAGAACTCAATAATCTTTACTTAGAAAAAAACACTGGCATTGATCTTCCTTTTACAGGTGGGTGGTTTGTTTATCTATCTTATGAATTGGTTGGACAAATAGAGCCCAAATTAACTTCTAATAATTACAAATCAAATCTTCCAATAGCTTATGCGGTCAAGATACCCACAGCAATTTATACTGACCACGAGCGGGGTAAAACATTTATTTACGATGAAGTCAATGATTTTTCTCGAATTAATCAAATATTGTCTGACATTAAAACATTAAAGAAAATTCCAAATAAAGCTATTAATGGTGATATTTCAGAAGAAAATGAAGAAAAGTTTATACAAGGCGTTAATAGAAGCTTAGACTATATTTTTGCAGGTGACGTGTTTCAAGTTAATTTATCTAGAAAATGGTCTTATGATTTAAGCACTAATCTCAAATCTGCAATCATCTATAACAAACTAAAAAAAGCTAATCCGGCACCTTTTTCTGCATTAATTCAATACGAAGGATTTAGTATCATTTCTTCATCGCCTGAAAGACTATTTCGAGTCAATGATGGTGTCTTAGAAACTAGACCAATTGCAGGTACTCATCCAAGAGGAAAAGGGGATGAAGACAATATTCAAAAAGAAAATCTAATTACACATCCAAAAGAAATAGCGGAACATGTAATGCTTTTAGATCTAGAAAGAAATGATATGGGTAGGGTCTGTAAATACGGCAGTGTTTATGTTAATGAAATAATGACACTAGAGACCTATCCTTACGTTCACCATATTGTCTCAAACATCAAAGGAAACCTACGTAAAAGCATCGGAGTAAAAGGAATTGTTAAAGCTTTGTTCCCTGGAGGTACAATAACTGGTTGCCCTAAAGTGCGATGCATGGAAATAATTAGCGAACTTGAGCAAATGCCTAGAGAGGCTTACACTGGTTCTGTAGGGTATGTAAGTCAAAACGGCAAAATGGATTTCAATATACTCATTAGAAGCTTCATTCATCAAGAAAAAACCTTGACATTTAGGGCTGGAGCAGGAATTGTGTTTGATTCTAATCCTATGAATGAATTGGCAGAAACAAGACATAAAGCCGAAGGTTTAATTAAAGTCTTTAAAGAATAACTTCATTTAGGGCTTAAATTTTGAAGTCATAGGGTATCTTCTTTCCCTTCCAAAAGCATTAGAACTAATTTTTGGGCCTGGAGCCGATTGCCTTCTTTTATATTCGTTTCTTAATATTAAAGATGTAATCTTGTTTACATCTTCGGGTCTGTGACCGAATTCAATAATATTGTTTTTAGACTGCTTCATTTCAACAAATCTCATGAGAATATCATCCAAGACATCATAGGGAGGTAGTAAATCTTGGTCAACTTGATCAGGAGCTAACTCAGCAGAAGGGGGTCTATTTATCACTCTGCTTGGTATCACTTCTGATAGTGTATTGCGATATTTTGAAAGTCGATAAACCATAGTTTTTGATATATCTTTTAATGGCGCAAAACCTCCACACATGTCCCCATAGAGTGTTGCATAACCAACAGCCATTTCAGATTTATTGCCTGTGGCTAGAACAATCTTATGGTATTTGTTTGACAACGCCATCAGAAGGGTGCCTCGAACACGAGATTGAATATTTT